>NZ_PYHT01000015.1:0-172010 GCF_003023875.1 Nocardia sp. MDA0666 | reverse complement strand
GGGGGTCGTGTAGTTCGCCGAGTTGGGTGCGTTGCCAGAGTGCGTAGTCGACATATTGCACCGGTAGCGGCGTCCAGTGCGGGGCGTGGCCGTGTCGGCGCGCTCGGTAGGCTTCGCTCACGTCGCGAGCCATGGGGATCGGGGACCATCCATCGAAAGCGATGTGGTGCAACACAATCCCCACGACATACTGCTCGGGCCCCACCGAGTAGATCTGAGCGCGGACGGGGATCTCGGCCGACAGGTCGAACCGGTACCGGGCCAGTTCTGCCAAGGTGTCGGTCAAGTCTTGTTCGGGCAGCGGCACGACTGCCGCGCCGTCGCGTCGCCACATTCCTGCTCTTGCGGGCAGCACGTGCTGGAAGGGCACGCCGTCGGTGTGGGGGAAGATGGTGCGGAGTGATTCGTGGCGGGCGAGGACGTCGTCGAGTGCGTCGTCGAGTGCTTCGGTATCCAGTGGTCCGTTGATCCGGAATGCGATCGGCATGTTGTAGACCGGGGAGGGTCCTTGGAGTTGGTCGATGAACCAGAGTCGTTGCTGCGCATACGACAACGGGACCCGCTCCGGGCGCGGCACAACCTGTAGTGTCGACTGAGCGGGGCCGCCACGATTGCGGTTCAGGTAGTCGGCGAGACCCTCGACCGTGGACGCATCGAACAGATACCGCACCGGCACTTCCCTGCCCAGCGCGAGTTGCAGCCGCGCGCTCACCCGGGTAGCAGTCAACGAGTTTCCACCGAGGGCGAAGAAATCGTCATCGAGCCCCGCCCGGTCTCGGCCCAATACCTCCGCGAACGCCTCGGCGATGATCTTTTCGGCCCGAGTCTGTGGCTCCCGGAAGGGCGCGGCGGCAAACGTCGGTGCCGGCAAGGCCTGACGGTCGATTTTCCCCGAGGAGGTCAGCGGGAACTCGTCGAGCACCACAATCTGCGCCGGCACCATGTAATCGGGCAACCACGAGCTCAACCGCTGACGGATGGCGGCGATTTCGGTGTCGGTGTGGGGGTCGTTGGCGTGGGCGGTGATTCGATGGTCTCCGGTGGCAGGCAGGTAGAGGTCGGTCAGCGGTGGAGCGTGCCGGCGGTGGGGGTCGGTGGGGGCGAGGAAAACGGCATCGAGGGTGCCGGGGTGGGTGCCCCACGTGACGGCGACCTGATATCCGGTGGTTTCGCCTACGCGGTGCAGTTGTTCGGGGGTCACGGTGTCCGAGGTAGTGTCGGCTCGGGCGAGTGCGTCGGCTAGCGATAGTCCGTCGGCGAGGGCGCGTTCGAGGCGGACATCGGTGATCAGTCCCGTACGTGGGATGTCGGTAATGCGCAGAGTGGCAGGATGTTCGGAGATCAGCTGCGTGTGCAGCCCGCGCAGGCCTGCGACTCGGGTCCACGTCCGAGTGGGTGCTGTGGCCAATGAGCGGACCGGCGTCGGCGTCGTGTGGACGATGACGTCGTACCGGTACCGGTTGAGTTCGTTGTCGGCTGATCCGCGTTTGACCTGGATGTCGAGTCCGGCCACCGACGGATGGCCGGCGGCCCACCTGGTGAAGAACTCTGGGGCCAGCAGTAATTCGGGTTCGGCGAGCACGGCGAGCCGGACCCGCCGGCGGATCTCGGCGGCGTCGGTGGGGGCGGTGCGGGCGAGCGTGACCGCGGTGTGGAACGCGCCCTGCAGGGTGTGGTTACGGACATCGCCGATGAACATCGCCCCACCGGGGGCAAGCAGATCCAGGGCAGCATCGATTACCTCGGTCAGGTAATCCCTGTTGGGGAAGTACTGGATGACGGAGTTGAGAATGATCGTGTCGAAATAGTCCCGTGGCAGTGCCTCGGTGACGTGAGCCGGCTGGGTCAGCAACTGGACTCGGTCACGCCACGGGATCTGCATCTGCTCGAGCGAGTGCGCGATAGTGTCGATCGCCACCGCCGACACGTCGGTGGCAACGTAGTGCTCACAGCGCGGGGCGATCTGTGACAGCACCAGCCCGGAGCCGACACCGATCTCCAACACTCGCCGCGGCTGCAGGGCGAGGATCCGATCCACGGTGGCCGAACGCCACTCCATCATCTCCTCGAGCGGAATCGGATCATCGGTGTAGCTGCTGTTCCAGCCACGGAAATCCGTGCCGAACCCCGGCGCCGCTACCTCGGCGTCATACAACTCGTCGTTCATGTGTCGCCACTGTTCGACGATTTCGGTGTCGGCGGTGGTGGTGTGGTCGAGGACGACGTAGGCGACGAGGTGGTCGCCGGTGGTGCTCCGGTGCATGGTGGCGGCGGCCCGGCTGACCTGTGGGCAGGCCAGCAGCGTGTTTTCGATTTCACCCAGTTCGATACGCTGCCCGCGCAGCTTGATCTGGGTGTCGGCGCGGCCCACGTAATCCAGGGTGCCGGTGGAGGTCCAGCGCACCAGGTCACCGGTGCGATACACCCGCGCCCCGGCCTCACCATAGGGGTTGGCCACGAACCGTTCCGCGGTCAACTCCATCCGGCCCACATAGCCGCGCGCCAGCGCGGGCCCGCCCAGATACAGCTCGCCCACCACCCCGACCGGGGCCGGGTTCAGCCGCGCGTCGAGCACCAGCGCGCATATCCCTGGGATCGGGGTGCCGATGCTGACCGGCTGCCCCGCCGACACAGGCGCGAGGGTGGCACCGATGGTGGTCTCGCTGGGCCCGTAGCCGTTGAACATCCGCCGTCCCGGCGCCCAGACGGCCACCAACTCCTGCGGACAGGCCTCACCGGTGGTGATCACCGTGCCCACCCGGTCGAGCCGGGTCCGATCCAGCGACGACAGCACGGTGGGGGTCAGCACCGCCGCGCTGACCCGCTGGTCCTCCAGGAACGCGGTCAATGCCTCCCCGGCGTACACCTGCGGCGGCGCCACCACCAACGCCGCGGCCGATCCGACCGTCCACAGCATGTCGAAGATCGACGCATCGAAGGTCGGCGCGGCCACCATCGAAACCCGCGCATCCGTGCCCAGCCCGAACACCGCCCGTTGGGCCGCGGCCAATCCCGACAGGCCGGCGTGACTGACCGCCACCCCCTTGGGGGCACCGGTGGATCCCGAAGTGAACATCACATACGCGGTGTTGTCCACCCGCAGCTCGGCCGGCCGATCGGCGTCGGTGATCGCCGCCGCGGAGCGCTCGGGCACATCCGGAGCGTCGACGCGCACGATCGGACGCGTCGCGGCCCCGGCTACCGTGCCGGACCCCCGAGCCACTACGCATACAGCCCTCACTGCGTCCAGCACCGCGGTGATCCGCTCGACCGGATGAGCCCGGTCCAGTGGCACATACACCCCGCCGGCCTTGGCCACCGCCCACCATGCCACAACCAACTCCACGCAGCGATCCATCGCCACACCCACCGCGCGCTCCGGACCCACGCCCGCCTCGATCAGCACCCACGCCAACCGCGTCGACCACTGGTCGAGCTCGCGATACGACACCTCGCGGGCGCCGTCGACCACCGCCGGCGCGTCCGGGCAGGCCGCCACCGCCGCAGCCAGCAACTGCGGCGCCAACCCGACCGGCGCCGCCACGCGCGCACCGGACCACTTCGACAACACCAGATCGCGTTCACCGGTGGCCAGCAGCGACACCTCTCCCACCGTCACCGACGAATCCGCCACCAGAAGGCGGTCGACAAGCATTTCCAGTCGGGTTATGTGCCTGGCGATATCGTCGCCGGCGTACCGGTCCGGATTCCACGTGAACTGAATTCGTGGCGCGCCGTCACCCAGTTGCGGATAGATGTTGATTGCGCAATCTTGGATGGGATAGGTGGTCAATACGTTGTACGTCACTTCGGAAGGCCCGAAACGAAGCGGGGCGGCGAAGTCGAGGATGTTGATCGCCGGGCCGAATTCGATGTTCATATCGGGTCGGGTCGCCTGGGCGATCAGGTCTGGCCAGCGCCGGAATTGTTGATGCCGCAACGCACCGATCATGGCCGTGGCTACCCGATCGCTCAGTGCACCGATGGTGTCGTCGTCATGGACGTCGATGACCAGCGGCACCATGTTCGACACCATGCCCGTACACCGTTTCAGTGCCGCGGTCGTCCGTGCCGAAACCGGCAGCGACAACGAGACATGTTGCTGTCCTGTGGTTTTCGCGATGAACACGGCTACGGTCGCGACAAACCTTGCGACATCGAAGCGGACATGCCGGTTCTCCGCGAGCCGATGCGGGCACTTCAGTTCCCGGATCAGCGGGTGGCGTGGCGCCACCGGCCTCCGCGTCCCGCCCAGGTCGGTGATGTCGAGAGGTTCACGCACAACGGCTTTCCAGTACTCGGCATCGGCCCGGCTGCGCGAGGACTGCTGATACTTCTGATCCGCGCTGCGGATCAGGTCGAACTCGGAGAAGTCGATTTCGCCCGTATCGGGCGCTGCGCCCGAGTAGACGGCCGCGATGTGCCGCATCAGATTGTCGGCGCCGTACCCGTCCAAGAGAAGGTGGTGTGTACGCAGGTAGAAGTACGACAGTTCGTCGGCGATCCGCAGCTGTGCGAAGTCGGTGAGCCGGTCACGGGCCACATCGATCGGCCGGCGGTAGTCGTTGTCCATCCAGTCGCGAGCAGCCGATTCCGGGTCGCGGTCGGCGCGCAGATCGATACAACGGAGGGAGTCCGGAATCGAGCGGTCGACTATGAAAACCGGTTCGCCGTCGTCGAGGGACAGCCGCGCGCAGGGTGTGCCGAACCGCGTGGCCGCCGATTCGCACGCGACCATGAGCCTTTCGGCGTCGACATCGTGATCGATCGTCAGGAAAGCTGCCACGTTGTAAGGGACTTCGGGCCGGAGTTGTTGGGCAGCCCATATCGACCTTTGAGCGGCGGTTAACGACCCCAGAACCTCCCGTTGAGCACCGTAGTTGAGCATGATGACGAATTCCTCGTATGTCCTCGAGGCTTCAAATCCCGGCAACCCGACGACCGATCATGTGATCTCGGGCCGGCTGTAGCGGTGATGGCGATAACGCACACTGCACCCATGCTCGTGGTCACGGGCCTCGATGCCGATCGGTTCAATCGAATGTCCACGCGTCCGGCCCCTATCGTCTGAGGGAGCTGCCGTGGACGCTCGCGGGGAGCCACTGACGATGTGGCCTCACGAGCACCCTACGCCCAACAGGATTGGAAGACATCAGGAGTCAGGAGAGGATCTGGGCTACCGGGCAGCACTGGCCACCGCGATCTGCGGGCTTCCGGGGAGAACGGGCGGCTGCCTGCGCAACTCGACGGTGATCGCCGGGTCGGCGTAGCGGGCCAGCGCGCGCAGCGCCGACGGGCTGTAGGCGCGCAACGAGCTGATCAACGCGTCGTGCCAGTACGGAACGATCGTCAACGGCAGCGCCAACGCCACCATGACGAGGTGCAGCAACGAAGGCATCCGCGACAAGTCGACGATCAGCAGTTTATCGGCGGCGCGGGTGCCTTCCGCGAACACTCGGGCGGCCGACGGTGGTGGCAGATGGTGCAGGGACAGTGCGAACACGGCGAGGTCGTAGTACCCGTCGGGCGCGTCGATGGCGGTGGCATCCATCTCGCGCACGGTGGCCCGCGGATGACTGCCCAGGTCACCGGCGTCGATGGCGGCTACGGATGCGGGCTCGATGTCGGTGACAGTGACCTGGGCGGTGGGATGCATCGACAGCAGCGCCCGCGACAGCCCGCCGTGGCCGGCGCCGAGTTCGAGGATTGTGGGATCGCGCACGCCGGTGACCTCGTCGAGCACGATGCGCGCGAGCCTCCGATGGATCCCGAAAACCCTTTCGCCGCGGTCCAGCGACCGCATGATGCTGCGCTTGCGCTTATCGACGTCGTCGCGGTCGAGGTACTCCAGACGATCGGTCTGCAACCGCCGGTCCAGCCACGACGCATCCGGTCCACCGCGCGGCATGCGGTCGATGTCGAAGGTTTCGGTGGCCATATCGTTCACCCTGCTCTCCGCGCCGCCACCTTTCTGCCGTTTCGCGGCCATTGCGGCTCGGCGGTTGGCCGCGACCAGTCGCATCAGGAACGAGGGTCGCGCGAGGCGGGCAGGTGGGTCGACGAAATGCATCACACGAAGGACCGCTTCGGCGACCGCCGGATCGTTCGCGGCCGCTTCCTGTGCCTTGTCTATGGGCCAGTTCACCACGCGTCTCGGCGCCTGGCGCCAACCATCTCCCTGGGACACGGTGAAATCGGTGAACCGATTCCCCCGCCACACAGGGCCGATCTGCTTGGCAGTCGCCTTGAAGAATCGCCGGCTCAAGTCTCCGTCGCGATCGTTCAAACAGTTTTGCAGCGCGACCGCCTGCAGCGCGGCCATGGTCATGCCCTGCATATAGACCGGGTTGAAGCTGCAGATCGCATCGCCCATCACCAGCAGCCCCGGTGGGAATTGACGCATCTTGTCGTAGCGTCTCCATGTGCTGGCCGGGTAATGCTGCGCAGACATCGCGCCGAGCGGCTCGGCAGACCGCAGCGCAGCGATCAGGGACGGCGGCGCGAATTGCGCGGCGCATTCGATGACGCCGGACAGGTCATGGGGAAGTTTGTGCCCGTCCACGCCGAACAAGGTCAGGATCCAGGTGTCGTGCTCATAGGCCACGGCCACCACCCCGACCGGTCGTTCGGGCAGCGGGCTGACCGAGAAGCCCAATTTGTCGCCGACGATGTCAGCGGGAACGCGCAGAAATTGGCTGGCGTAGCTCAGATGCACCGGGTAGCGCTGCTCGATCGGTCGCTCGCAGCCGAGGTTGTCGAGAAACGCCGGGGTGTGCGCGGAGCGACCCATCGCATCGACCACCAGTTCGGCATTCAGCCCGGTTTCCTCACCCGTGTGGCGGTTGACCACTCGGGCGCCCGTGACCCGACGGGCCCCGTCGGTGGTCGGCGCGACGACACCATGGCTGTCCAGGATTTTCACATTCTCGATGGCGCGGACTCGCCGCCTGACATGGGAGTCCAGAAATGGCCGGCTGGGTTGATAGACGACCAGCGATGCCGGGTCGGCGTACTTGTCCGAACCGCCGAGCTCATGCCGGCCCAACCGGACATAGACCCGCGACGGCTCATTGGCGAGAACATTCGCGCCTGCGGCGACGAGTTCATCGAGCAGGCCGGGAAACAACTGGCCCAGGACATTCGATCCCGTACTCAGCAGAGCATGAAAATGCCGCGCCTGGGGCACACCTCGTCGCTGCTCAGGACCGTCGGGCAGCGGGTCCCGCTCGACGATGGTGACCTGCTCGTAAAAGTCCGACAGCACCCGGGCGGCCAAAAGCCCGCTCATACTCGCACCGCAGACGATGGCTTGTTGTCCGAGCTTGCTCATGGCACTCCCTGCCGCAACTCGCCGTTGTGCTCGTTGGTGAGAAGCTTGCCCTTCTATCCTTCGTCTTATCCAGCAGCACGAAACAGCGGGTGTGCCAGGTTCACATTTTCGATGCAGTTTCCGGCGGCCGCTCCTGCCGCCCGCCCTCTCTACGCTACCGCCGTTGCTGGTGTCGAAACAGCGACCAGCGGTCCCGGCTTTCCCGGGGGAGCGGTGGCCCGCAAATCCGCCGATCACCGCCGGCTGGTCGAACACCGACGATGCGGGTTTCCCGGATATGCGCGAGGACGGTGGTGATCAGGATGTGGGCGTGGCCGAATCTTCGACCGCGGGCCCGGTACGGCGATGCCCGGCCCGGCATGGACGCGGAGAGACTGTCGGCTCGCGAAGTGGCTGTCACACAGAGTGTTTGGCGTTTTCGATGTCGGTTGGTTGGTTGTCGGGATGTGGGGTATATCGGGGTCGAGCACGCTCGGATGAGGAGCGTTTCGACGTTCGAAAGAGGAGACACGATGTTGGGTCTGGGAATTATCGGTTGGATCATCATCGGTGGATTGGCGGGCTGGCTGGCCAGCAAGATCATGAAAACTGATGCTCAGCAGGGCATTCTGCTCAATATTGTGGTCGGTGTGGTCGGCGGCCTCATCGGCGGGTTCCTGCTGAAACTGTTCGGCGTCGATGTCGAGGGTGGAGGCTTGTGGTTCAGCTTCTTCACCTGCCTCGGCGGCGCGGTGGTCTTGTTGTTCCTGGTCGGTATGGTCACCGGCCGCGGACGCGCACTCCGATAAGCGCGCCTCGCCTCGGGATCGCCCGTTCGCCCGCCTGGTCGGGCGTGAGCTGGGTGTGATGAACCGAGACGTAATGCTGGGCTCGGAGGCCGTCGTAGCCTCCGAGCCCAGCACTGTGTCCACGAGATTCGGTCGCGCGTAGGCGAGGTGAACCGATTCAACCGTTTACCACTATGGAAATCCATGGCCACAGTAGGCTGCTGCCCATCGCCGTCTCGATGATGGGAAAGTATGCGCGCTATCGCAATTCACCTCGCCGCGGCCGTGGCCGCCATCGCCGTAGTCGTCGCGTCATTGCAGATTGCGCATGTGACACACGTTGATCGAAGCCCGGTTCGCCCCGCCGCGGCGCAATGCAGTCTGGCACCGACAGCCGGCACCGTCGTACGGACCATCGGTAACAGGATCTATCGGCTCAACGTTCCCGCCGGCCTGGCCGGACACTCAATGCCGCTGCTGCTCGCCGAGCATGGAAATGCCAGCAATGCGGCAGATTTCGAGCAGGTCTCGGGCTGGACTCCCTACGCGGCCGCGCACCACTTCATCGTCGCCTACCCGCAGGGCAACGCCAACAATCTGCCGCTGGATCCCGGTAACGGTCTGGTGGGCAACGATTGGGAATTCCAGCAGGGCTCGATCGACGTCCGGTTCCTGCGCTCGGTCGTCGCCGATATCGAGGCGAATTGGTGCATCGACCCCGGACGCGTATACAGCAGCGGCTGGTCCGACGGCGGCATCATGTCGCAGCGGCTGGCGTGCGACGCCTCCGACGTCTTCGCGGACGTAACCTCCTGGGAGGGAGGCGATCCCACCCTCCCCAACCCAACCCTGCTGATTCCCAGTCCCGGGTCGCCCTGCAATCCGGCTCGACCGATCTCCGTCGTCATCGCCCAGGGACAGCTCGACCCGATCTCCGATCCGGCGGCCGGTGTGGCCAACGTCGGCGCATGGGTGAATCGCGATGGTTGCCCCGTCCGTCCGGCCCAGTCCAGCGACGCGTTCGGCACGACGGCCGGCTACGGACCGTGCCGGAGCGGGACCTCCGTGCAGTACCGGGTGGAAAACGGCCAGTTTCACCAGTGGCCGTCCGGCGCGGCGGGCGAGGATCTGCGAGATCGTTTGTGGAACTTCATGTTCGCCACCACTCTCCCGTAAGAGCCGAGCGGGCACTCTGCACTGGCAGAGCCGGCGTCCGATGTCGCAGTGGGATTCCGATGCCCGTCATCCGTGGGCGAGGGCGCGGTCGGTGAGGGCACCGATCGCTGGTCCGAGGGTCTGGGCGTAGCTGACGGTGAGGTGATTGTCGTCGCGGAACACCAGAGTGTTGCCGACGATGACGGGGCAGCGGCCCGCAGTGCAGAACATCGAGGTGAGATCGGCGTATTCGCCGCCACCGGCTGTGGTTGCCGCCTGCTCGGCCGCGACTCCGGCGTCGTTCACTCCGACCGGGCGTGCAGGTGCGCATGCGGTGGCATCGTCGAGGTGTTCGGACAGGCACGTCGGCACCGTGCTGTGGGGATCGGGGATCGGGCCGAGAACGAGCACCGCCGAACCGATCGCGCGCAGCTCGGACACAAGGCGGGCCAGGCTGTCGACCCAGGCTCGATCGTAGGAGACGAAGCCGAAATCGCCGCCGTAGCGTCGGGACATGCCCACCACGACCAACCGCGGGCGCTCGTTGCGCAGCCGGTTCAGCACCTGGCCGCGCCACTGCTCGCATTCGGTGTACTCCCGGTCCAAGTACGGGCTGGTGATGGGCAGGTCCAGCAGCGGGCAGGTGACCTTGGCCATCGTTTCCAGCCGCCAGTGCCGCGCCTCGGCGATCGGCTCGAGCGCCGGATTCCACATCGCCGCATGTGAATCGCCCACCAGGGCCACCGTGGTGGACGAGTCCGGATCACCCGAGGCACACTCGGCCTGGCCGACCTCGCGCCACGACCGGACACAGCCGTTGGTGAAAGCGTCGGCCTTGTCGCCGGGCGCGATGTCGAGCGAGGGGGTGAGATTCGATGGAACAGCACGGATTTCGGCCGAGGCGGCGACCGCGGATTGCGCCTGTGCCATCAGCTGCCGGACCGCCTCGTCACGGGGGTCGGCGGCGGTCGCGGCCGAGTCGCGGGGCGTGGTGAGTACGAGGGACGGTGCGGCCTCGCCGTGCCCGACCGGGGCGGGGACGAGCGCCAGCAGGACGAGTGCCGCACTCGTGGCGAGTGCGGTGCAGGCGAAGCCGCAGGCGAGGCTGCGCGCGGCCGAGTTCCGCAACGGTGCCGCGAAGCGGACCGGATTCTCGACCGTCCACTGGGTGAGCAGGGCAAGCCCGCCGGCCATCACGAGCGCACCGATTGCGCCGACTCGCCCGAGCGGATGGCCCAGCATATGCGGTGCCAGCAGCAACACCGGCCAATGCCACAGATACCAGGTGTAGGACACGGCTCCGACCGCCCGTACCGGACCGCGGGTCAGCAACCGACCGACCCCGAAACGCGGTCCGGCACAACCGGATACGATCATCAGAGCAGTACCCGCGACGGGCATCAGGGCCGCGCTGCCGGGATAGGGTGTCCTGCCGTCGAATTGAGTGCAAGCAACGAGGACCAGAACCAGACCGATCCATCCGGCCGGCGCGGCCACCGAGTGCGGCAACCGGGACCACACGACAACCGAGAGCGCCACCAGGCCGCCGGCGGCCAACTCCCACGCCCGGGCGGGCAGTGAAAAGAATGCCCACGGTGGCAGCGTGCCGGTCCAGATCAGTGAGATCGTGAACGAGAGCGCGGCGACAGCCGCAAGAATGATCAGATAGGGAAGTGGCCCGGCCGATCCGGTGCGGCGGCGCCGCACGAGCCATGCCGACGCGACGATGAGCACCGGCCACACCAGATAGAACTGTTCCTCCACGCCGAGTGACCAGAAGTGCTCGAACGGCGAAGGCGGCTCGCTCGCCGCGAGGTAGTCGGTGCCGCGCAGGGCGAGCCGATTGTTCCCGACATACAACGCGCTGGCGATCCCGTCGCCGAGGACTTGGCGCGCCTGCAGCGGCGGCAGCAGCACCGCCGCGCCGATCGCGGTGGCGACCACCACGATGCCCGCCGCGGGCAGCAGCCGGCGAGCGCGTGCTCCGTAGAATCGGGCCAGCCCGATGGTGCCGCTGGCCCTTACCTCTCGCCACAGTATGCCGGTGATCAGAAATCCGGAAATCACGAAAAAGACGTCCACACCGACAAATCCACCGTTTATACCCGGAATTCCCGCATGGAACAGCACGACTGCCACGACAGCGACCGCTCGCAGGCCCTCGATATCGGGCCGAAATCCTTCCCGGGGCTGCGATGCATGGTGAACCCGGTCTGCCTGCCGATTTGCCAACCCGCCCACGGCCGTGTCCGTCATGTGCAGCATTGTGATTGATCGCCCCGGTCGTGACGCGACGACGTGCCGGTTTCGTGGCTGACGAATTTGCGGTGCCGGATGTGCTACTTATGGTCGAATTCGGCGGTTCGACATCGCGGAATTCCCTCGGACCGAGACTCGAAGGAAGTCCTGGACCCGTGTTTCACGGACCGCCTAACGTGGACGGAGTGACGGGCAACCAACTCGGCGAGTTCCTGCGGGCGCGGCGGGCAAGCGTGCGACCTGATCAGATCGGGCTGGTCTCGTATGGTCGTCGTCGGGTGGCCGGGCTGCGGCGTGAGGAAGTCGCCGACGCGGCGGGAATGAGTGCCGATTACTACACCCATCTGGAGCGTGGGCGTGAGCGACATCCTTCCGCGCAGATACTCGACGCGCTGAGTCGGACCCTGCTTCTCTCGGACGCGTTGAGGGAGCATCTGTTCCGTTTGGCCGGCGTCGTTCCGGCCGCCCGCGCGGTGGAAACGGTCGATCCCGTACTCCGGCAGATGCTGGAAAACTATTCGGCCGCACCGGCGTTCGTGATGAATTCGTCGATGGACATCCTTGCGGCGAACGTCATGGCAAGGGCGTTCTTCTCGGCATATCCACGCATCGACAATGTGGCTCGAATGACGTTCCTCGAACCGGTCAGCCGGGACTTCTGCGTCGACCGGACCTGGACATGCCAGGCGATCGTCGCGGGGTTCCGTCAAGCCGGCGCACTGTATCCCGACGATTCCCGTCTGCGGTGCGTGATCGGCGAACTTCTCACGGCCAGTGCTGAATTCACTGAACTGTGGCATTCCTACGCGGTGTGTGTCGCGAGCACCGATTCGCGCGCATTCGTCCATCCCGAGGTGGGACCGCTGCGGTTGACGTACCGGTCCTTCGAAGTGCGCGAGGCCCCGGGACAACGGCTGATGCTCTACCAGCCCGAAGCCGGGGCCTCCGTCGACGCGCTGGTCCGGCTGCGCGCCCTGATGGGCGACGGCCGCGAATCCCGGTCCTGACCGGCGGTGCCGCGTGCCTGGGTGTCTCGCACCCAGGCACGGTGATAACGGCCGTTCATACAGTGCATGAGCCCCGCTGCGAGCATGCTCGCGGCAACCCGTCACCTCGTGCAGGAGAACTCGTGCCGAATCCGCGGCCCTCGGCCCACCCACGCTCGCGCAACCGCTGTCGGCAGCGCGTAATCGCCTCGTCCTGCGTCGTCGTGGCGCTGACCGCGATCGGTGCCGCGGTACCCACGAGCGGGTACGCCGAACCCGCATCCTGTGCACCCGCCACCGCGACCAGCGTCACCACGGCCGCCGTCCCGTATCTGGACTGGGCCGAGAACCTCGCCTTCGATGCACAGGGCGACATGTGGGTGTCGCGGCTCTACCGAAACGAGGTGCAGCGCTACGACACAGCGGGCCGGGTCACGGCAACCGTGGCGGTCACCTCGCCGGGCGCGATCCGGCTCGGGCCCGACCACAAGCTCTATGTCGTCTACGGCGACAATTCGATCAACCTGATTCCCGGCTCCCATGGCAGCGGTGTCGTCCGCTTCGATCCCACTGCCACCGCGCCCGTTCCCGAGGCGTTCGTGAGCGGCCTCGCCATGGCCAACGGCGCCGCCTTCGACGCGGCAGGCAACCTCTACATCGCCGATACCGGGTCGGGCGTGGTCCGCGTCCGCCCCGACGCCACCATCGACACCGACTGGACCGCGCAGGCCAGGATGTCCGGACTCAATGGTCTTGTCGTGCAAGGCGGTTCGCTCTACACCACGCTCTACCTGAGCGCCCGCGGGCAAGTCCTGCGCATCCCGATCGACGCACCGGCCCGCCCGACCACGGTCGCGGACCTGAGCATGTCCGACGATCTGGCTGTCGGCCCCGGCGGATTCCTCTACGTGGCCACCACGGTGGGCAACCTCGTTCGGGTCGATCCTGACACCCACAGCGTCTGCACCGTGCTGACCGGCGGCCCCCTCGCGGCGGTCGCGGTGTCGCCTGACGGAGACCGCGATCTCGTCGTCGCGACGGGCAGTGGCGACGTCCTGCGCGTCCACCTCCCCGCCTGACGCCGATCCGCCTGGTGCTAGGGCTCGCCTATTCGTGCGCGGACGGCATCGGCGATGTCTTCGGTGGCGGCGCGTGCGTCGGGATCTGCGAGCATGGTGGCGAATCCGTGCGGCAGGTTGTCGTAGCGTTCGAGCGATACCGGTACGGTGAGGTCGTCGAGTCGACGGGCCAGGGCTTCGCCTTGGTCTCGAAGGACATCCATTCCGGCGGTGGCGATGTGAGTGGCGGGCATGAGGCTCAAATTCTGCGCGCGCAGCACGCACACTCGTGGGTCGAGGGCGGTGTGCGGGCCGGGGGCGTACCAAGTCAGGGCTCGTTCGACGCAGCCGCGATCCAAGGGGACGGTGAACAGGTCGCTGGATCGGTAGCCGTCCATGCTGGTGTCGACCACCGGATACAGCAGCACAGCCAGAGCCGGTCGGTATCGAGAGTCCGCACCGAGATGCAGGGCGATCGCCGATGCCAGATTGCCGCCGGCGCTGTCGCCGCCGATCGCGATCCGGGTGCTGTCGACACTCCAGTCCGGTGCGTGATCGACAGCGAATCGGTACGCGGCGAGTACATCGTCGAATGCCGCGGGGAAGGGATGTTCGGGCGCGAGCCGGTAGTCGACCGACAGTACTTTCACGCGGGCGCGCGTGGCCAGGAGTCGGGCGGGTGCGTCGAAACCGGCGGCACTGCCCAGATGCCATCCGCCGCCGTGCACGTACACCAGCAGGCCGCATGGTCGCCGCAGTTGCGTGGGTTCGTACAGTCGCGCGCTGAGCGGGCCGGCCGGACCGCTCAGCTGGATGGTTTCGACAGCGGCCTCGGTGTGGTCGATGCCGCCGGCGATGCGTGTCAGGACATCGAAGCGGGCTCGAGTTGCCGGGGACGGGGGCCGTCGGGCGAGCAGTTCACGTTTTCCGAGGGTGGCCAACACGTGCAGGCGCGGGGAGAGTTGCTGACCGTCGACGACGGGGCGCTTGGGCGCCAGCAGCGACCACCCCGCCGAGGGCATCGACAGTGCGCGAGCGCCCGCTGCCTGTATCGCGGTCGTCAGGATCCTGAAGGTCGGGCTCACGGGGTTCCATTCTTGCTTGTCGACGCCACGTGTACACAGCTTCGTCCGACTCAGCGCGAACGTAGCGACTTCTGTTCGCGCTCGCCGCGCAACCAGTGGGACAACGCTTCATAGACTGCCTCATGGTTGAGCAGCGTGAAATGGTTCGCCCCGGGCAAATGCATGCCGTTGTCGTCGTCGAAACCGATGCGCCGGGCGCGATTTCGGCCCGAACCGCTCGTGGTGAGCACCAAACCGTCCCCGATGACGCGGCCCAGAGGATGGTGCGGGCTGCGAGTGATGGTCGCGGTGACGAAGTAATGATCGGCGCCCTCGAGCAGCGGAACCTCGCGGATCGCTCGGCGGCGCAACGCGTCCGCGTCCACACCGTCCCAGTCCTGATCGACCAGTGAACCTTGACGCAGATCGCGGATGCCCGCACTGCGGCGGCGTAGCAGTCGTCCGAACGGGCGGGTCTCCGGGAGGCGGACCAGCGCCGCGGAGAGGTAATGGACGAATTGCTCGAGCGGCGCCCCGAGATGAGGTGACCCGAGGCAGACGATCTGGCGCACGTGGCGTACCCAGGAACGCCCCTCCTCGGTGGCGTCGAAACACGCACCACGGGCGATGAGCCCACCCATCGAGTGGCCGACCAGCGACAACTGTTCGACCTCGACCGGCCAGTGCTCGACGAGGCGCTGTAACAGATCGTCCAGTTGCCGGGCGTTCTCGGAAATGTGCAGACCGCTGTTGTACCGCACCTGAAGGGATGTGCAGCCGAGATCGGCCTCGAGTCGTTCGGCATAGGTCGGTCTGCCGCCGAGACGCCACGCGTGTTCGGTTTCCGCCAAACCGTGCAGGAAGATCACGACCCGACCGCTCGGGTTCGTGATGTACTCCGCGAGCCGTTCCGGCGCCACCGGTTCGCCGCCGGAGCGAAACGTCATGGGAGGGGCGAGAATCGGCCGCTGCTGGGCGAGAGTGTCACCGATCAACCCCTGCAGGGCAGCGAGGAAGCCCGAACCGAAAACCGTACGCGATGGAGCGGATACCCCGGAGAACGTCGCGGCATGTTCGGCCAGCATGCCCGCCGAGACCGCGGAACCGCTGGCGATCCGGTACACGCTGTCGGCGATGATGTCGTGCACCACCTGCACCGGCAGAGCCGCCGGGCCGACGCCCAGCCGCACGGCCGCGAAGACGTGATCGGAGATGGCGCGATGCACCGTGGCGACCCCGTCGACGGCACCGCCGAGTTCATCGCCCGCCAACCGGGCGAGCGCCTCGATCTCCGACTGTTGCCGATCGCTCATCGATTCAGTGTACGACCGTGCACTGAAAGCTGTGAACCGCTAGGGCATATCGACTCCCGCGGCCGACAGCTTCATCGCGGCAGCACTCCGATCAGTGCGGTGAACAATTGCGGACGCCACAGAGGTCGGCGGCGATACCGAACAGTCGGGCGCGTTCTGATTGCTCGGTCTGCCGATCATCTTGATGGTCGGGTGCGTGACGGTAGATCTGCCGCATCATGCGGTCGGCGGCGTCGACCGAGCCGAGCATGAGATAGCAGAACAGCCGCAGTTGCGTGTCGAGGGGCGCACCACAGGCGGCGGCGTTTTCCGGTTCGGACATGCTGTCGCCGTGTCAGAGTGGCCAACGCGGTGGTTGCGGCGGTGGGGATGGTCGAAGGCAGCTTCTACCGACCTGCCCGATGAGGTCCATGCGCTGTGTGGTTCAGATGAAGGGCCATAGGTCGGCGTCGCGGTGGGGTTTGGCCAGTAGGCGTGGATCTTCGGCCGGGTACAGCCACCGGACCGGCACCCGGATGGTCTCGAGGGACGGCACGCGGGCCGGGCGGCCGGTGCGGTCGACCAGCATTCCCACCACTCGGTAGCCCTGGCCGGCGGGCAGGCCGAGGTCGGCCGCCTGGCCGGAGGTGAGCGCGATGTCGGTGTGGGCGCGTTCGATGAGCCGGAGCCCTTCGGCGGTCGCTGGGTCGGTGTCGCGGTCGATACTGGTCACGGTGAGCCGGAAGCGGGCGCCGGCCAGAAGTCCGGCGACCCATATCGGTGTGCCCGGTAGCTCGCGTTCGGGGTAGCGGGCGATCGGTAGTCGGTGGGGGACCAGGACCACGTAGGTGTGCCCGATCTCCACGTCACGGGCTCGCACTCCTCCAGAATCGCCTTTCGGACGCGACGGTGCAACCAGGCATCAGCGCCGCTGCTCCGGTTCGACGGAGCACCTCGTATATTGTTGTGCTGCAACAGTTGACCTGCCGCCGCTGAACACCCCGGGCCGCCGGTGGGAATCGCAACGGCGCGGTGATTCGCCGGCATCGGCACCTTCGCCGTCGGCGCCCCGGCCGGAGGCCCGGTTCGACGCCGCACCGTAGTGCGAGGTATCCGAGAGCGGGCGAGCGGGTCGCTGCCGTGCAGGTGAGGTGGTCAGAGTTCTCGGGTCAGGAGTCGGCGTCCGTCGTCGCGGAAGCCTCGCGATCGGTAGTAACTGTCCAGGTGGGCGGCATCGCGGCTGGTGGGTGCGATGACGAGTTCGAGGTGGTGGCACCCGCGGGTTCGCGCCCACGTGGCACTGTCGTCGATCAGGGCGGTGGCGACGCCGCGGCGTCGTGCCGCCGGAATCACATAGAGGTCCTCGAGCTCGGCGATGAGCCCGTGCTCCAAGCCGAAGCTGGTCGTGGTGACCGCGAAGCCGAGCAGGCGACCGTCGTTGTCGGCGACGCAGACCCTGGCCGTGTCGGATCCGTTCAGCGACAGGAGGTTTCGCCGTAATACGCTTTCGGGCGTGGTGAACCCGCCCTCGGCGTAGAAGGCCACGACGAGCGCCGACAAGCCGTCGAAATATTCGGCGCGTGCTGCAGCGATCCTCACACCGAACCGGTCCCGCCGGTCTGTCCGGCCGCCCAGCGTGCCTGCGCCCGCCGGGCACTGCCGGGCAGAAGCCGGAACAGCAGCTTGGGTACCGCGCCGCCGAAGACATAGGTCTTGCCGTCCTCGACCACGGTGTGCTTCGACTTGCCGGTCGGCGCACGTTCGACACCGGCGGCACTGACGGCGAAGGCGCACTTCCCGTCGAACTCAGGTGGCTGATTGCCGGTCACAGGGCCCTCCACGGTCGTTCGGTCGGTTCCTGTTCATTCTCCGCCCGCGACGACGCACGGTCCGAGTCGGCGCTGCACCGTGACGGGGGCTCGCCGGCGGAGTCGATTTCGTGGACGCTTGCGGAATCGTTGCGCCGCAACGCTGCCTTGGGTAATCATGGATAGGCGGTGGCGGTTCCGATCATCGAAGTGGACCATCGCGATTCTCCGATTCACGAACACCCGAGTACAGCTCGTCCTGCAAGCTCCGCGTTTGCCATGGTCGTCCACAACTTCGGGAGGTTTGTCATGAGCGATGCGATCGACAGATTCGCCGACCTGTCCAAGGTCACCATGTGTTACCGCGACGAGGGTGACCCGGCGGGGGAACCGCTGTTGCTGATCATGGGTCTGAACTCGCAGTTGATTCATTGGCCCCAGGAAATCGTCGAAAACCTCGGCGTCCGCGGCTACCGCGTGATCCGCCCCGACAACCGCGACAGCGGTCTCACCGAGTGGACGGCCACGCCGGGCCCGTACTTCTTGCAAGCGATCGCGAGCGACACCGTCGAACTGCTCGATCACCTCGGGATCGAGAAGGCTCACGTGGTGGGCGCTTCGCTGGGCGGAATGGTCGCCCAACTCCTCGCGATCCAGCATCCCGAGCGGGTATGGTCGCTCTGCTCGATCATGAGTACGCCGCACTCCAGCGTCGGCGCTCCCAGCGACGACGTGCGCGAGGAGATGCTCAAACCCCTGCCCCCCGATCGCGAGGAAGCGATCGAGCAGATCGTGGCCCTGTATGCCCTCATCGGCTCGAAAACCTACGCCGACAGTGAACGCGAGCGCCGCTACGCCGTCGCCACCCTGGCATACGACCGTGCACGCGGTCGCCACCCCGAGGGGCCATTCCGCCAGATGTCGGCGGCCCTGATGGCCCCGGACCGCACCGAGCGCCTGCGCACGCTGCAGGTGCCGACCCTGGTCATCCACGGCGCCGAGGATTCGCTCATCACGATCGCCGGCGGCGAAGCGACCCACGCGGCGGTCCCCGGATCGACCTATCTGCCGTTGGCGGCGATGGGCCACGACCTGCCCGCCCCGCTGCTCGACGAGATCGTGACGGCCATCGACGCCAACGCCGCCCGCCGCCCCGCGGTCGTGTAGACCGCGCAGCTGTCACCGGTAACCGATAGAGGCATCGCGATCGCCCTCGGCGGGGGAGGTCTGGCCGGCCAACATGCGTGCGATGTCGTGGCACTCCATGACAGTGCGGGACCCGGCGGATCCGAGCCGCCGGGCCCCTCTTTGCCGAAACGCGGAGCTTCGCGGATGCTCAGGCGTCGGCGAGCTCATTTCGCCAGACGGGGCTGTCGACGTAGTGGTTGTCGTAGCGTTGCGAGCTCGCCCGGATCTCCTCGACGCTCGCCTCGCCGCGATGAACCCGTTCGAGCAGTCGGTAGTAGTCGAACCGGTGCAACCCCGGAGTGAAGACCACGAGCAGTTCGGCATCGGCCCCTGCGGCCGGGGCGAACGCGTGGGGGACTGTGGGCGGCACCGTCAGGAAATCACCTTGTTCGAGACGAACGATGTTCTCGCCCAGCAGAATCCGCACGGATCCGTTCAGCACCAGGAACATTTCGGTCGCGGCGGTGTGGAAATGGGCCGGCGCGCCGGGGGAGCCCTTGCGCAGGGTCGCTTTGTTGGCGGTCAGCGCCCCGCCGGTCTGTCCGGCGTCGGCGAGCAGGGTGATCAGGCTCAGCGCGCCGTCCTGGAGGTTCTCGGCCTCATCGGCACGTACGAGGACGGGGGCGGTCTGCGCGGAAGCGGTCATCGGAGCTCCGTAGGTTTTCGGCGGGTGCGGCACCCGGTGGTGCCTGCTACAGAGTCGACGGAGCAGACCCGCGGACTGTGACATCGCGGTGAGTCGGGGCGAAGCTG
This sequence comes from Nocardia sp. MDA0666, assembly GCF_003023875.1. Taxonomy (NCBI): domain Bacteria; kingdom Bacillati; phylum Actinomycetota; class Actinomycetes; order Mycobacteriales; family Nocardiaceae; genus Nocardia; species Nocardia sp. MDA0666. The sequence continues at coordinate 152,350 of NZ_PYHT01000015.1, read as the reverse complement.
CCGCAGTTCGTGATCGTCACGCATGTGGTTGCGGCGGCCGGGTCGAGGACTTCGATCGGCGAAGATGGTAGCGGCGCTCGGCGTAGGCGAGGTCATCGCGCCACAGGCGCCGCATCGCGTAGTTCATGAGCGGTCGCAGCAATGGCGTCGCCCGGCGCGCATACCGGAAACCCGGACGTTCGGAGTCGGCCACGACGGCTTCGACGACGGCGGTGCGGGGCAGGCCGTCGGAGCCGGGACCCAATGGCGTGGCGTGGGTTTCGACGACGCTGCCCACGCCTTCGCCGGACACGATCCGCATCACGATCGTGCGTGGATCCGGGCTGGTGAACTCGGCCTCGACGGGTACGCCGATGCCGTGGGCTACTCGGAACGTGACCGCCAGAACGAACCGGTGGTTGTCCGCGGTGATTCCGGTGCGCGGCGGTGTCCGGGTCACGTGCAGGCGGGCGAACGAATAGGGATGGAACCAGGCGCCGTGCCAGGGGTCGAGCCGGTTGGCGATGATGTCGGCCGGTTCGCATACCCCGATCAGGCGGGTGACCGCGTGCACGGTGCAGTCGGCGGGGCGGGCGCCGAGTATCGGTGCGTCGGTCGGGGTTTCCTCACCGAGCGCGTCGAGCCGCACCCAGGCCAGCACACCGTCGTCGTGGCTGGGGAACGGACACCAGCGCGCGGATCCGTTGTCACCGACCCGCATACCGTGCCACCGGCAGATCAGCGTGGCATCGTCGACTCGCGCGGTCGCCAGGTCGGCGCCCAGATGAGGGCATGCTCCGGGGCCCACGTGCAGTGTGTTGTCCCCGTCGCGCCACGCCACGATCTCGACCCCGCCGACGGTGGTGCCGTAGGGCCGGTCGCGGCGAATGCTGCGGCTGGCGGCGAAGGCGTACCAATTTCCCGAAGGCTGCTGCTGCGACCACCGCAGCACGGCACCGATCAACGCGGGGTTCGCGTCGCGGTAGGTGGGCTTCTGCTGTGTCCATCGTTCGGCGGAGAACCGTTGCAGGGGAGAGCGTCCGGATCGCCGTGACGGCTCGGGGCCGGTGCTCATCAGGATGTCCTCCCGCGCATAGCGAGCGTGCGCAATGCCCATGACCGTCCTTGGGAGGGCACCGTATGCAAATCGTGCCCGGCCGCACCCCACCGCGCCAGCAGGGTGTTGGCGGCGATCCAACCGGTCGTCGCGGCGCGTTCCATCAAGGCCACCGGAAGATCGACCCGGATACCGTCTCCCGCGAGTACGAGCTGCGGATGCGGTGTCGTCGTCCCGGGTCTGCGCGCGAAGTCTCCGGGTGCGAAGCGAGGGCAGTCCTGCCGCCACAGCGTGGTTTGTCCCACGATCCGAGCGGGGGCTGTTTCGGGGTAGATCTCGTGCAACCGCTCCAGCAGGCGCTTCTCGGTGACGGCGCGAACGGCTGTGCCGTCGTGCACCGCGTAGGCGTGCAATTCGACGACGCTACCGCCGGTCCTCGCCGCCCACGCCGCGGCCTGCTTCTCGTAGCGGTGCACGACGCTGATGTTGTCGAGCGGATCGAGATTGCCGGTGCCGAGGAAACTCGGTCGATCCGCACGCACCGGGCGATCGAGCCACAGTCGCTGCACCGCGAACGACGGTGCGGTGGCCAATTCGGTTACGCGTGAACGCCATTCGGTATTGCCCAATTCCGGTGACGCGGAAACGAGTCGTTTCAGCCCGCCCACATCGGTCGCCAGTACCACGGCGTCGGTGTCCACTGCGGCGTCGTTGTCGTCGATCACCCGGAAGCCCGCGCCGCGGGGTTCTATCCGCTCGATCGTCACGCCGGTATGGAACTCGGTGCGGCCCGGCCTGCCGGGAACGCCTGTCCCGCAGAGATATTCCGCCAGGGGGGACCACAGGCCGACATCGAAATTGTCCCGCGCGACATCGAAGAACAGGCCCTCGCTGGAGCCGAGGAAGTAGATATGAAACATCATGGCCAGCTCTGCCGCCGACATCCGGCCGGGCTCGATGAAGAAGCTGCGGGAAAATACTTCGAAGGCGAGGTGGCGGGCGGCGTCGGGAAAGTTGATCGCGCGCAAAAACGTTTCCGCATCCAGGTGGTCGAGTCGGTCGAAGGTTTCCGGCACCGAGACCGTGGCCAACGGGGCAGCGGCGCGCGGGTCCATGCGCAGGAGGTCGCGCAGGCGAAATGTCGGACTGCGCAGGGCGAAGGCGAGCGCGTTCCACGGTGGTGTCCGGGGTAGCCCGCGGAAGGTGTCGCGGCGGCCGCGGTCGTCGACGAGCGGGTAGTCGTCGAGGCGAAGCAGGCGAGTGTTACTGCGCGCCAATAGTTTACGCAGATTGTAGTACTGGGCGAAGAAGGCGTGGAACCCGCGGTTCATGCCGACCGGTGTGCCGTCGTCGAGCTGCTGGGTCCAGCCGCCCACCCGACCGCCGAGGTATCGCTCGCGTTCGACCACCTCGACTCGGAAGCCACGCTCGGCCAGCCCGGTGGCGGCCGCCAAACCCGCGATGCCGGCGCCCACGACCACCGCGTGGGGCGCTCGCCCTTCCTGCCGGAGATCCCGTCGGCCCGCAGCGGCCGGGTAGTGCACTCGCCGATGGTCGCGGGCCTGGTCGACCGGGGGCGTCGCGTGGCGTTTCATCGTGCGGGCTCCCGTCGCCGAGCCCATTCCCAGGCCAGCAGAACCGATGTCACCAACGCGAAACCGAACAGGAAATCCTCGACCGGGATATCCCAGGGGAATCGCAGACCGAGAATCTGGTCGGTGTCGTAACGAACGATCGGCGCGTCCAGCTTGGTCAGCCAGCCGTCCACCGGGATCTGGACGACGAGCACGATGATCATCGTCAACCAATACGCCGGCCGGCGAAACAGTCCGGTTCGCAGCCACGCATATTCCGCCGCGCACACCACCGCCAGCGCGCACACGGCAGGCAGGGTGTATCCGATTCCGTGCAAGGTCATTTCTCCACTTCCTTTCCGGCACGGCCGCGCGGTCGAATGGCCAGCAGCCTTTCGACCGCGGAGAAGGTCAGCAGGCCGCACAGGGGGATGACGATGAAAAACAGCAGTTCCTCGAGCGGAATCGCGCCGGGCAGCCGGACCCCGACGAGGTAGCGGGCGGAGAAACCCCAGACTCCGGCGGCGATCGCAATGAGATCCCAGACGACGAACACCAAAGCCGGTGTCAGAGCCGCGGCAAGCCGGCGGGGCCTGCGATACACACCGGAGCCGAGGAATTCCAGTGGCGCCGTGGTGATCAGGCAGGCGGCCAGCACCAGAAAATACTGCCATCGATCCATCCCGGTTCCTCACTCCCGGCCGGGTGATTCGGTGGTGGTGGACGCCCGACGCGAGGTTTCCGCCCACCGTGGTGCGGGAGGCGACGATCGGCGAGCCAGCCAAGCCCGCACCATGCCGGCGGCGCCGACGCGCGCCTTCCGGGCGGTCGTGACGGTGGCCCGACGACCGAAAACCTCGAATTCCGCCGCGGCGATCCGATCGAGAATTTCCGAATACAGCGTCAGCGCCGAGGCAACACACGGGCGCGATCGCGGGGCCAGGAGCTCGATCCCGCCGCGCGCGAATTCGTATATCTCACGGGTGATCTCGTGCTGTGCGATCAGGGCCTGTCGTACTCGGGGCTCGATGCGGCCTCGACGGCGGCACCAGGCCAGCAACTCGCGGTCGACGCCGTGAGCGGCCAATTCGTCGGCCGGTAGATAGACGCGGTTACGTGCGAGATCTTCGTCGATATCGCGCAGGAAATTGGTGAGCTGGAAGGCTTTTCCGAGTGCCGCGGCGTACGGGGCTGCGGCCGTTTCCGATTCGACAGTGCCCAGGACCGGCAGTAGCTGTAATCCGATGACCTCGGCCGACCCGTACACGTAACGGTCGAGAGCGGCTCGGTCCGGGTAGTCGGTGACGAACAGATCCATACGCATGGAAGCCAGAAAGGACTGAAACAGGTCGGCGGGTATGCGGTAACTTTCGGCGGTGTGTCGCACCGCCGCGAGTACCGGGTCGCCGGACATCGCGACGTCTGTGAATTGCGTTGCCAGCGTGTCCAATTCGCTTCTACGCCGGTCAGCGGTGCGCTGTGGGTCGATCTCGTCGACGATGTCGTCGGCGCGGCGGGCGAACCCGTAGAGCGCATGGACGGCAGGTCGTTGATCGGGGGCCAGCAGCCGGGTGGCGAGGAAGAACGTCTTCCCGTGGCGAGCGTTGATTTTCCGGCACAGTCGATACGATTGCCGCAGCCCGGGCTCGAAGATGCCGGCCGCGTCGAATTCCGCCCGTGTCATGACGTGCGCCGATCGGCCGAGACATCCGCCGACGGAAGTGGCGGCCCCGAGGGAAATCGGTTGCCGGCTACCGCGGCGAGCTGCTCGTCGATCGTGTCGAAGGGAGTCGTGCGCTCCATCGCACTCGCCAATCGGCTTGCCGCAGTACGAAATCGAGGCGTGGACAGGACTCGGTTCACAGCCTCGGCCAGAGCAGCGGGGCTCGGATGTCCGGTGCCGAGATCGATGCCCGTACCGGTGTATGCCACCCGCGCCGCGACCTCGGGTTTGTCGGCCGCGTCGCCCGCGACGATCAGCGGCACGCCGTGGCTCAGCGCCTGCTGCACGCCGCCGTACCCGCCGTTGGTGATCATCACCGCGACATGCGGCAGCAGCCGCGCATACGGCAGAAAGTCGGCCACGTACGTATTCGCCGCGACGGGCCGAATCCGCGTCGGCGCGCCTCCTGTGCAGGCGACGACCACGACGTCGGTGCGCCCCGCCAATGCGGACAAGGTCGGCCGGATCAGCTGCCCGAGATCGCTGTTGTTCCACGTCCCCTGGGTCACGATCACGACCTTGCGCCCGTCGGACAACGCTTCATCCCACCAGCCGGGCAACGCCGCCTCCGATGGTGACACCGGAACGGGGCCGGTGAAGACCAGCGAAGGTGGCAGGTCGCGGCGGGGGTATTCGAACTCCGGCACCGTGAATTGGAGCATTCGCTCAGCCAGTATCGGCCAGTCCAGCGGATATATCGGGGATGGACCCACTCCCAGCTTTCGTAGGATCGTGTCGAAAGCCGACCGATCGCGACGAAACAGCACTGTGTGGACGACTCGGTTCATCATCGTGTAGTCGCGGCCGGCCGTCGGCTGCCAGCCGATACCGAACGGTGCGCTGTCGGCGCTGCTCAGCATCAGCGGGACCACCCCGCACACCACAACCGGTGGCCGCTGCCGCGCGGCGAGCAGCAGTGGGATGGCGCCGGTGAACATGACGTCGGCCAGCACCACATCGGCGCGCGAGCGCGCCAGTTCAGCGGTGAGTGCGCGATATTGACCCGCGAGCGGCGCCAGAAACCCGGAACGCATCTCGGCCCGCCCGGTTCGCCATCGCCGCGCCGGCCCCGGCATACCAGCAGACGACTCCGGGACGCGCACGACCTGGGCATCTGCGGGTAACGGCACAAAGGGCACATCCGATGACTGTGCCGCGGTGGCGAAGGCCGCACCGCTGAGCACGCGCACCTGATGGCCGCGCCGCCGCAGATCGGCGGCGACGGCCAGCATCGGCGCCACATGCCCCGGAATCGGGGTGGCCGCAACAAGGTACCGGGCCACGCGGGATTTCCCTTCCACGATCTGCCGCCGCCATCGGTTCGAACAAGTCCGGAAGTACTGAACGGCATTCACCGACCGCCACGAAACCAGCGTGGCAACGCGCGGATCACGCAATGAGCGCCGCGTCGATCACATCGGCCAGGGACTTCCGAGACCGAGACATCCGAATCGGGCTTTCCGGCCCGACTCGACCCGATCATACGTCGAACGATGCAAACTCGATGCAACATCCGCCGGGATCGGCACCGTCGGATCACTGCCCTGCCACACCGCGTCGACGCCGGAACTGTCGGTGCGCCACGTTTGAGTCCCGAGATCGCGGGTAGCCCGGCGAGGACTTCGACGTCCGAGCCGAGGAGGCGCGGTGGGTGTACGTCAGTGGATCACGGAGTGGCCGGTCTACCGGCAATTGACCGGCGACGATCCCCTCGGCAAAGCGGCCGCCGCGCAGTCCGAGCACAGTCGATCGTTGCGGGCCAGAACGACCGAGGCAGACCGTGTCGTCACGTCGGTGTGCCCGTACTGCGGGGTGGGGTGTTCGCAGAAGGTCTATGTCAAAGACGAGAAGGTCGTTCAGATCGAAGGCAATCCGGACTCACCGGTCAGCCGCGGGCGACTGTGCCCGAAAGGTGCTGCCAGCCTGCAATTGACGACCGGGGAGGCGCGGCGGCATCAGGTCCTCTATCGGCCGCCGCATGCCACCGACTGGCAACCGATCAGCCTCGAGCGGGCCATGGATATGGTGGCGGATCGAGTGATCGCCACTCGGCGCGAGTATTGGCAGGACGAGGTCGACGGCAATCGCACCGCCCGCACCATGGGTATCGCGAGTCTGGGCGGCGCCACGCTCGACAACGAAGAGAACTATCTGATCAAGAAGCTGTTCACCGCGCTGGGCGTCGTGCAGATCGAGAATCAGGCCCGGGTCTGCCACAGCTCGACCGTCGTCGGCCTGGGCACCTCCTTCGGTCGCGGTGGGGCAACAACCTTTCTGCAGGACCTGCAGCACGCCGACTGCATCATCATCGAGGGATCCAATTTCGCCGAGTGTCATCCGGTCGGCTTCCAGTGGGTGATGGAGGGCAAGGCGCGCGGCGCGGTGGTCATTCACGTCGATCCCCGGTTCACGCGCACCAGCGCACTGGCGGATCTGCACGTCCCGATCCGCGCGGGCACCGATGTCGCGTTTCTGGGCGGGATCATCAATCATGTTCTCTCCCAGGACCAGTACTTCCGGGAGTTCGTCGTCAACTACACCAATGCGGCGACGATCGTCGACGAGGAGTTCGAGGACACCGAAGACCTCGACGGCCTGTTCTCCGGTTTCGAACCGGAGGCCCGGCACTACAAGAGCGCCGAGTGGCAATACGAAGGCGTCGATGTGGCCTCGGCGTCGGGGCAGCGTGGCCGTGGATCGGGTGAGCCGCACAAGGAAGACGACGTGCGTTCCGCCGGTCGCCCGGAGCAGCACGGTATGGGCGGCGCGGCTCTGGAGGGCGAGTTCGTCCGCGACGAGACGTTGCGGCATCCGCGCTGCGTCTTCCAGATCCTGAAGCGTCACTACGCCCGCTACACGCCCGACATGGTGCACCGCATCTGTGGCATCCCGCCGGAAACCTTTGCCGAGGTCTGCCGGCATCTGACGGAGAATTCGGGCCTCGAACGCACCAGCGAATTCGTCTACGCGGTCGGCTGGACTCAGCACAGCACGGGCAGCCAGTTCATCCGCGCCGCCTGCGTGCTGCAGATGCTGCTCGGCAATATGGGCCGGCCCGGCGGCGGTATCCAGGCCTTGCGCGGGCACGCCAGCATCCAAGGTTCCAGCGATATCCCGACGCTGTTCAACCTGCTGCCCGGCTACATTCCGATGCCGTACGCGATGCCGCGGCAGAGCCGCGCCGATTTCATCGCCTCACACGCCGCCCGTATCGGCTTCTGGGCAAACATGGACGACTATCTCGTCAGCTTGCTCAAGGCGTGGTGGGGCGACGCGGCGACCGCGGACAACGAATTCTGCTTCGACTATCTGCCCCGGCTCACCGGCTCGCACAGCACCTACGACACGGTCTTCGAGCAATTGGAAGGCCGGTGCAAGGGCTATTTCCTGTTGGGCGAGAACCCGGCCGTCGGCTCGGCGAACGCCAAACTGCAGCGGCTGGGCATGTCGAATCTGGATTGGCTTGTGGTGCGCGACTTTTCGTTGATCGAGAGTGCGACCTGGTGGAAGGACGGCCCCGAAGTCGAGACCGGTGAGATCCATCCGGAGGACAATGCCACCGAGGTGTTCTTCTTTCCCGCCGCCGCGCACACCGAGAAGTCGGGCAGTTTCACCAACACCAACCGCCTGCTGCAGTGGCACGACCAGGCCGTCGAGCCCGATGGCGACGCCCGTAGCGACCTGTGGTTCACCTATCACCTCGGGCGCATCATCCGCGAGAAGATGGCCGGTTCCACCGACCCGAGAGACCGTCCGATCCTCGATCTCACCTGGGACTACCCGACATCGGGCGATACCGCCGAACCCGACGCCGACGCCGTGCTGGCCGAGATCAACGGCTTCGACGGACAGGGCAAGCCGCTGGACAGCTACACGCAGTTGCGCAACGACGGCTCGACCACGTGCGGATGCTGGATCTACTGCGGAGTTCGCAAGGACGGCGTGAACCAGGCAGCGCGCCGCAAACCGCACACCGAGCAGGACTGGGTCGCGCTCGAATGGGCCTGGGCCTGGCCCGACAACCGACGGATCATGTACAACCGTTGTTCGGCCGCACCCGACGGATCCCCATGGAGCGAACGCAAGAAGCTCGTGTGGTGGGACGCCGACCAGCAGAAGTGGACCGGCCTGGATGTGCCGGATTTCCAGGCGACCAAGCCGCCGGACTACCGGCCCGGCGACGACGCCGCAGGTGTGGACGCGTTGTCGGGCATCGACCCGTTCATCATGCAGGCCGACGGCAAGGGGTGGCTGTATGTCCCGGCCGGCCTCGCCGACGGCCCGCTGCCGACCCACTACGAGCCGCAGGACTCACCGGTGCGCAACGAGCTCTACGGTCAGCAGCGGAGTCCGTCACGAATGGTGTTCGCCAACCAGCACAATCGCTACGCACCCGACGCCGGCGATGCCGGTGCTCGGGTCTACCCCTACGTGGCGACCACCTACCGGCTCACCGAGCAGTTCACCGCGGGTGGAATGTCGCGCTGGACGCCGTATCTGTCGGAGCTGCAGCCGGAGATGTTCTGCGAGGTCTCACCCGAACTCGCCGGCGAACGCGGCCTGATCAACGGCGAGTGGGCGACGATTGTCAGCCCGCGCGCGGTGATCGAGGCCCGGGTACTGGTCACCGATCGGATGACGCCGCTGATCGTGGCGGACCGCACGGTGCACCACGTCGGCCTTCCGTACCACTGGGGACCCAACGGACTCAGTACGGGAGACGCCGCCAACGAGTTGTCTTCGGTTGTGCTGGACCCGAATTCGCATATCCAGGAGGTCAAGGCGTTCACCGTCGACATCCGCCCCGGACGTCGCCCGCGCGGCGCCGACGCCACCGCGATGGTCGCCGACTACCAGCGGCGAGCAGGAGTCACCGACAAGACCGGCACGGGAGTGTGAGCATGGACCTCGAACGAGACCTGACCGCCGACGACCCGCCGTACGACGGTGGCTACCCGGACCGGCAGCCGCGGATGGGATTCTTCACCGACACCACGGTGTGCATCGGCTGCAAAGCCTGTGAGGTGGCGTGCAAGGAGTGGAACCACGTTCCCGACGACGGCTTGAACTTCACCGGCATGTCCTACGACAACACCGGCGGGCTGGGCGCCGACACCTGGCGCCACGTCGCATTCGTCGAACAACGCAAACCGATTGCGGCACAAGCGAATACCGCCGAGGTGGTCGATCTCGGGATGCCGAGTTCCAGCAAACCGGGAGACGGTGACGGGCAGCGGGGCGAGTTCCGCTGGCTGATGTCGTCGGATGTGTGCAAACACTGCACGCACGCCGCATGCCTCGATGTCTGCCCGACCGGCGCGCTGTTTCGTACCGAGTTCGGAACGGTCGTGGTGCAGCAAGACATCTGCAACGGGTGCGGCTACTGCGTGCCGGCCTGCCCGTACGGCGTCATCGACCAGCGCGAGGACGACGGCCGGGTATGGAAGTGCACGCTGTGCTATGACCGGCTCGGGGACGGGATGGAACCTGCCTGCGCCAAAACCTGTCCCACCGATTCCATCCAGTTCGGCGAACTGTCGCAGCTGCGCGAGCGCGCCGAAGAACGCGTGCAGCAGCTCCACGACGCCGGCGTGACGGATGCCCGGCTGTACGGCGAGGATCCCCATGACGGGGTGGGTGGCACCGGAGCGTTTTTCCTGCTGCTCGACGAACCGGAGGTGTACGGCCTGCCGCCGGACCCGATCGTCACCACCCGTGATCTACCGGCCATGTGGCGCAATGTCGGTATCGCGGCGTTGGGCATGCTCGCCGGCCTGTCGGCGACGTTCGTGAAGGGGCGGCGATGAACGAGCACGAGAGGCGGACCGGCATTCCACAAGATCCTTTCGCGCCGCCGGATCGGATGGCCGTCACCGGAGACGTGGGTCGGTTGCCGCGCCGCCGGCGGGGGCGCGGCCGGGGCGAGAAGAAGATGGTGCCCGACGCGCACTTCGAGTCCTATTACGGCAAGCCCATACTCAACAAGCCGACGTGGGAAGCACGCGACATCGCCGGTTACCTGTTTCTCGGTGGCCTGGCAGGCGGATCGTCGGTCCTGGCGATGGGCGCGGAGCTGACCGGGCGTCGAAAGATGGCCCGCGCCACCAAGGTCAGCGGCCTGGTCGCCATTCTCGCCTCGCTGGTGGCGCTGGTCCACGATCTGGGCCGACCGGAACGATTCGTTCGGATGTTGCGGGTCTTCAAGCCGAGTTCGCCGATGAGCGTCGGTTCCTGGATTCTGGCCACCTACGGTCCGCTGGCGGGAGTCGCCGCGGCCACGGAGGTCACCGGGTGGTTTCCCCGCGTCGGCAGGGCCGCGACCGTCGGTGCAGGCTTCGTCGGCCCTGCCGTCGCTTCCTACACCGCGGCGCTGATGTCGGACACCGCGGTGCCGACCTGGCACGACGGGTATCGCGAGATGCCGTTTCTCTTCGTCGGCTCGGCCGCCACGGCGGCGGGCGGACTGGCGGTCCTCGCCTCGCCCTCGAGCGAGGCGGCACCTGCGCGCCGGGCCCTGATCCTCGGTGCGGCAACGGAATTGACGGCCGGCGAACTGATGAGCCGCCGAATGGGTTTATCGGCAGAGCCGCTGCACCAGGGGACGGCGGGACGACTGATGAACGCCGCCAAGGCATTATCGGTATTCGGTGCGCTGGTCGGGGGAATGTGGGGCCATCGCTCGAGGACCGCTGCGATCATCGGTGGTGCCGCCGCGGTGGCGAGCTCGGCGTGCACCCGCTTCGGCATCTTCCACGCCGGCGTCACATCCGCCGAAGACCCCAAGTACACCGTGATCCCGCAACGAGAACGGCTCGCGAAGCGTGAGGGTGTTCCCGACTGAGGGACCGGCACCCGGGCCGCGGGCCGACGGCGGGGCTGTCATGGCCGTGGTCACTGCGACGGTAGGCAGCTCGGCCGGTCAGCGGCTCACCTGAACAGGGTGAAACCACCGCACAGCCCGTCGGCAGCGACCGACAAGCGACGACCGTGTGAGCCAGGCCCGAAACCGCGTTCGCCGACCCTTGGTCGACCCCGGAGGCGACTTCGGCGTTCGGCGACCCGCCGCCGCGGCTGACGCCGGATGAGGCCGGTGCGAATGTGACGGTTTGCTTACCGGTGGCGCTGCGGACCCGCGGCACGCCGGGAGGGTGGCCACAATCTCGGTATGCGGATTCTGCTGACCGGCGCGGCCGGGTTTATCGGATCTCATGTGTGGCGGGCGCTCAGCGATGCGGGGCACGAGGTGGTGGCGGTCGACGCGATGCTCACCGCGGCGCACGGCGACCAGGCCCGGCCACCGACCGGCCTGCATTGCGTCGACGTGCGCGATCAGGATGCGCTGGACCGCTTGCTACCGGGCATCGATGTGGTGTGCCATCAAGCCGCGGTGGTGGGGGCGGGGGTGACTGTGCAGGATGCGCCCGCCTACGCCAGTCACAACGATCTGGGGACCGCGGTATTGCTGGCCGCGATGGACCGGGCCGGTTGCCGCCGGCTGGTGCTGGCGTCGTCGATGGTGGTGTACGGCGAAGGGTGTTACCGCACAGCCGATTCCGTGGCTGTGACGCCGTTGCCGCGGCGGCGTGCGGACCTCGAGCGCGGCGTATTCGATCATCGCCACCCCGATACCGGCGCGCCACTGCGGTGGGCGCCGGTGCCCGAGGACGCACCACTCGATCCGCGCAGCCTGTACGCCGCCAGCAAACTCGCCCAGGAGAACTATGCCGCGGCGTGGGCCACCGCCACCGGTTCGACGGTGACCGCGCTGCGCTACCACAACGTCTATGGCCCCGAAATGCCCAAGGACACACCGTATTCCGGCGTGGCCGCCATCTTCCGGTCGGCGCTGGAGGCCGGTTCGGCGCCGCGTGTCTTCGAGGACGGTGCCCAGATGCGCGATTTCGTGCATGTCGGCGATATCGCCGTCGCCAACCTGCGAGCCGTCGAACAGCCGTTGGACGGGTTCACGGCGCTGAACATCGCCTCGGGACGGCCGATCAGCATCGGCGCGGTGGCCGCGATCCTCGCTCGCGCCCACGGTGGTCCCGAGCCGGTGGTGACCGGCGAATTCCGTGCGGGCGATGTGCGCCATATCGTCGCCGGACCGGATCGGGCACGTGAACTGCTGGGCTTCACCGCGGCGATCGACCCCGCGCGGGGTCTCACCGAGTTCGCCACCGCGCCCTTACGGGCAGCGGCCGGGGTCGGAGCGCCGCAGTGGCGGCACTGCTGACCGGTCGGATCATCGGGAAGCCGAAAGCCTGCCGTTGTGAGGCCGCGACCGTGTGGCAGCGTCGAGCAGTAGCGGTAGCCGGATCTCGAAGCGGGCGCCGCTGTCTCGGTTCGATGCGGTGATCTCACCGTGCTGGACCGACAGCAGACCGGCGGCGATCGCCAGCCCCATACCGCTACCGCTGCCCTCGGCCGCCGGGGAACGGGCGGCGGTGCCGCGATAGCCGGCCTCGAAGATGCGGGGAAGGTCTGCCTCGGCGATGCCGGGACCACTGTCGTCGACGCGCACCCACGCACTGCCGTCCGCCGTGCCCGCCGAGATGTCGATGCCTCCCTTCGGCGGGGTGTGGGCAACGGCATTGGCGACGAGATTGGTCAGCACCCGGGTCAGCGCCTGGTCGCTGCCGGCGACGGTGATTGCCGTATCGGGTTGCCGGGCACGGAGTTTCACTCCAGCGCGTGCGGCGGCCGGTGCGTTGGCGGCGACCACTTCGTCGATGAGCTCGCGTAGATCCAGTGGTTCCACGTGCAGGCGCAGGGCCCCGGCGTTGATCTTCGACATCTCGAACAGGTCGTCGACCATGCCCGACAATCGGGTGGTCTCGCGCACGACTTGCGCGCCGTAGCGTTCGACGTCGCCGGGCCGGTCGGCCACCCCGTCGGCCAGCGCCTCGCCCATCGCCCGGATCCCGGCCAGCGGGGTGCGCAGATCGTGGCTGACCCAGGCCACCAGTTCACGCCGCGACGCCTCGGCGGCGCGTTCCTGATCGAGCATCTGTTTCTCCCAGACCAGTTGCCGCGCCTGCGCCCGGCCCAGCACGACCGCCGCGGGCACCGTCACCGCGGTGACCACGACGAGGACCACCAACATCTTGGCGAGCGCGTCGGTGAACATCAGACCGCTGACCGCGAGGAAACCGCAGAGGGTGGCCAGCGTCGGAATCAACACCAGAATCACCATCGACAGCCCGAGGGCCCGGTTGCGCAGGGCGCGCAGCAGCATCGCGCCGAGTGCCACGACCGGCACCGATCCGGCCAGGGCCCATCCGATCAGTCCCGCAACATCATTCGGCACTGTCAACTCCTGTCCCGGCACCCCAGGCGTAGCCACGCCCCCACACCGTCTCGATCCGGTGGGTATCGCCGAGTTTGGCACGCAGACGTTTGACGTGCACCGTCACCGTCGACTGGTCGCCGAAATCCCACCCCCACACCTGCGCCAGCAGTTCCGTACGGCTGAACACGCGCTGCTGATGGGACAGCAGAAAACACAACAGGTCGAATTCGCGCGCCGTCAGTGAGACCGGCCGACCGGCGACATCCACGGTCCGCGCGGCCGGCCGCACGCGGATCTCGCCACTGCGCAGCACGCCGGCCGTCGGTGGCGGCGCATGGGTGCGGCGCAGCACCGATGCCACTCGCAGCGCCAGCTCCCGCGGACTGAACGGTTTCGTCAGGTAGTCGTCGGCGCCCGCGGTCAGTCCGAGTACTCGGTCTTCCTCCTCACCGAGGGCGGTGAGCATGATGATCGGTGTCTCGGGACGCTCGCCCTCGCGCACCGCGCGGCACAACGCGATGCCGTCGGGCGCGGGCATCATCACATCGAGAACGGCCAGGTCGATATCACCGCCGGTCAGGGCGCGTTCGGCTTGCACGCCGTCGGCGGCTTCGATGACCGTCATGCCGTCGCGTTCGAGGTAGCGGCGGACCACCTCCCGCACTACGGGGTCGTCGTCGGCGACGAGAATGCGCATCGCGCTCACCAATTCGTGAGGACGAGGTGGGCCAGCACCAGGGTGCCGATGGCCTGAACGGCCAGCCAGGCGCGGGCAGTGCGCGCCGGCAGCAGGGCGGTTCCGCCGATCACCCAGATGTCGAACGGCAGCCAGATCCGCTCGGTTTCGGCCTTGCTCAGGCCACTGAGATCGGCGAGCAGCAAGCCGCTCAGTGCCGCCAGGGCCAGTAGCGCGGCCGGATCGGCGCGGGTGCGCCAGCGCGCGAACGCCGTTGCCGGAGCGGCGCGAATCTCCGCCGGTGCGGGCACATGCAGGGCACCCGGCAGTCGATGCAACGCCGCCACGGATGCCAATCCGACCGCGCACACGGTGGCCGCCAGATTGCCCCAGATCCAGTAGGACATCGGTCGCGTCGTCGCTATGCCCTGGTAGTAGCGCTGCACCACGAGGTGATATCCCTCCAACCACCAGAAGCCGGACAGGGTGAATGCCGCGATCACCGCCAGCACGCCGAGCGCCGCGGGCCACACCGCTCGCACACCGCGCAGCAGCGCCACCGCGGCGGCCGGGACGGCCATCAGGACCAGCCCGTAATTGAGATAGATGCCGAACCCGAACAGCACCCCGGAGCCGAACAGGATCAGCGGGCGTGACCGCGGGCCACCCACTCCGATCGCGAGTGCGGCCACCGCCCAGGCGACCACTCCGGCGAAGAACGCGTCCGCAGAGACCGCCAGCCAGATCGCCGCGGGAGCGAGTGCGAGATACGGTGCGGCCGTGCGCGCCCTGCCTTCGGCGCCCAATGCCCGCATCGCCACCAGCACGGCCACCGACGCGCTGCACCCGACCAGAACGCACAGCGTGGAAGCCCATGCGCCGCCGCCCAATCCGATCCGGTCCAGCCAGACGAACACCAGCAGTGCGCCCGGCGGATGGCCGGACACGTGGGTGGTCCACGAGTCGGGCTGATAGTCCAGGATCCGGCCGGAGAACCCGCGCAGCATCGCCGGGATGTCGTGCACTCCGCCGACTTCGTGCAGATATTCGTGCATCGTGGTGAGCCGGCCGGCGAAACCGCGCTGCCACCCATCGACCATGGCTAGGGAGAACGCCCACGCGAGCGCGGTCACCCAGGTGCCCAGCAGCAGACGACGCCAGGGGAGCGCGGCGGCGAGCTTTGGGCCGTAGAGGATGACGGCGACGGCGAGCACGATCGCAGGCCCGGTACCCCATCCGAGGTGCGGAAGCCAGGAGCCGAAGATGGGCGCCGCCGCGGCGTAGAGGGAATCGCGATAGTGCGGCGTGCTGATCCTCGGGACGACGAAGGCGGCGGCGACGAGGATCGCCGCTGCCGCCGCGCAGAGGATGTCGGCGCGCACGCCCGATACTCGCCGTGTCTGCGATGCGGTGCTGCTGCGGGTATCGCTCACCCGTTCACCGTAGGTCTCGACGCCACCGGCGGGCACCGCCGAGATCGCGTCGTCATACTTTCGTCACCTGTGTCACCAGCCCTTTTCGCGGCGATCGGCCTTACGGTCAACCCTGTGACCCCAGTCGAAACCAGTAGAGAGCTGACCGTGGTGATCCCCTGCCGGAACGAAGCGGGCGCGCTACCGGGCGTCCTGTCGGCGGTTCCCCCGGAATATCGAGTGGTCGTGGTGGACAACGGTTCGACCGACGACACCGCCGCGGTGGCGCGTGCCGCGGGCGCGACGGTGGTCGTCGAATCCGTACCCGGCTACGGCAGTGCCGTACAAGCGGGAATCGCGGCCGCGACCACCGAACTGGTGGCCGTCCTCGACGGTGACGGTTCGATGGCGCCCGACGAATTGCCGTCGCTGGTGGCCGAACTGGGCCCCGGTGTCACCATGGTGGCCGGGCGCCGACGCCCGGTCCGCGGCGCCTGGCCGTGGCATGCGCGCCTCGGTAATTGGCTACTGGCGCAGTGGCTGCGGCGTCGCTACGCGTTGCCGGTCCACGATCTGGCCGCGATGCGAGTGGTTCGCCGCACGGAGTTGGTGGCGCTGGGCCCGCTGCATCCGCGGTCGGGATATCCGCTGGCGCTGCTGGCGGGGGCGGCGCGTGCCGGATGGCGGATCGTCGAGCGTGATGTCACTTACCGCCCGCGCACGCACGGTGTGTCGAAGGTTTCCGGTTCGGTACTCGGGACGGTGCGTGCCGCCCGCGACTTCTGGAGTGTGCGATGACAGTTCTGCCGTTGACACTGCTGGTGGTGGCGAAGGCGCCTGTCGCCGGATTCGCCAAGACCCGGTTGACTCCGCCGTTGTCCCCGGCCGAGGCCGCGGATCTGGCCGCCGCCGCGCTTCTGGACACGCTGGCCGCGGTCCGCGACAGCGGGGCGGCGCGGGGTGTGGTCGCGTGGACCGGCGACTTGGAGCGGGCTTGTCGTGCTCGCGAAATCGGTTCGGCGCTACACGATTTCGATGTGGTCCCGCAGCGTGGTGACGGTTTCGGTGTGCGGTTGGCCAACGCGCACGCGGACGCGGCTCGTCTCGGGCTGCCTGTCCTGCAGATCGGGATGGACACGCCGCAGGCCGGGCCGGCGCTGCTGGCCGAGTGCGGGGCGCGGCTGCTGGCGGGCCCGGATGCGGTGCTGGGGCCGGCGGCCGACGGCGGCTGGTGGGCACTGGGTCTGTGTGATGTGCGTGCGGCGCGAGTACTCGCGGAGGTGCCGATGTCCACCGATCGAACCGGTGATCTCACCCGAGAGGCGTTGGCCCGCAACGGTTGCCGCGTCGCGATGCTGCGCGAACTCAACGATGTCGATCTGTTCACCGATATCGCCGAGGTGGCCGCGGGGTGCCGCGGATTGTTCGCGGCGGCGGCCGAATCGCTCACGGCGGCCCGGCGCCGATGAGTACCGACCACGACCGCCGGTTGCTCCTGCCGGCGGCGGTCGGTTCTCGCATCTCGCCGGCCCGCTCGCCGTTCGTGGCCGCGCGGATCGGCATCGCCATCGCGGTGACGGTCACGATCTGTTTCGTGACCGGTCTGATCAGCCACTGGATTCAGCATCCGCCGGACTGGTTCCGGTGGCCCGCTCACCCGATATGGCTCTATCGCGTGACACAGGGAACCCACGTGATCTCGGGCGTGATCACCATTCCACTGGTCCTGGTGAAGCTGTGGTCGGTATATCCGCGGTTGTTCGCCCGCCCCGTGATCGGTGGTCCGATGCGGCTGGCCGAACGGGGTTCGATCGCGGTGCTAGTAGCGGCAATGCTGTTCCAGGTCGCGACCGGGCTGTTCAATATCGCTCAGTTCTATGCGTGGCGGTTTTTCTTCACCACAACGCATTACGCGATGGCCTACGTCGCATTCGGTGCGCTCGCGATCCACCTGGCGGTGAAATTGCCGACCGTCCGGGCCGCCCTCGGCGGTGACGACGGTGCCGCGGTGTCCGGCTCGGGGTCGCAGGCCCGGCCGGGGGAGCAGGCCGTCTCGCGCCGGACAGTGCTCCGCGCGGCGGCCGTGTCGGCCGGGCTGGCGGGGTTGTCGGTAGCCGGACAGTCGGTGCCGTGGCTGCGCCGGATCTCGGTGCTGGCGCCGCGAAGCGGCATGGGTCCGCTCGGCGTACCGGTCAACCGCACCGCCGCACAGGCTTCGGTCACCGAACGAGCTCTGGATCCGGAGTATCGACTCGCGGTGAGCGTGGCACGCGGTCGCCGCACATTCTCGCGAACGGAGCTGGCGCGGTTACCGCAGACCACGGTGGATCTGCCGATCTCCTGTGTGGAGGGCTGGAGCGTATCGGCGCGCTGGACCGGTGTCAGGCTCCGGGACCTGCTCGCGGCCGTGGGCGACTACCGCGGCGGCGCGGTCGGCTTCCGATCGCTGGAATCGGCTGGGCTCTATGGTAGTTCGACTCTGCCGCACAACTTCGCGATCGACGACGCGACCCTGGTCGCCTTGCGGCTCAACGGGGCCGATCTGGATGTGGATCATGGCTACCCCTGCCGCCTGATCGCGCCCAACCGGCCCGGTGTCCTGCAAACCAAGTGGCTGTCGGCGATCGAGGCACTCGGATGAACGCCGTGCGAGTGCTGCTGGCCGCGGCGGGTATCGCGTCGGCGGGCTACGGCATCAGCCTTGTACTGCACATGAATACGACCGATCTGATGTCGATCGCGGTGTGGTCGGTCGGGCTGCTGGTGTTGCACGACGCCGTCTTCGCGCCGCTGTCGGCCGGCGTGGGCGTCTCGGTCCGGCATCTGATTCCCGGCTCCGTGCGCGGGCCGGTCACCATCGGGGTCGTCGCCACCGTGGTGCTGGCGATCGTCAGCGTTCCGGTCATCGGACGCGCGGGTGCGGTGGCGAATTCGACTGTGCTGGACCGCAATTACGGTGCCGGCCTCGCTGTCGCGCTGGCGGTGGTCTGGGCCGGTGTCGGTGTCATGATGCTGTGGCGCATCCGGCGCTCGCGCTCGTGACGGTCGGCGCGGGTCGCTGTCAGCGGTGGTATTCGGCGTGGACCTGTGCGCATGCGGCGATGATGCGTTCGATCTGTTCGGCGGTGAGCGCGGAATGCAGCGACAGCCGAATCAGCGACTTGCCCGGAGGGGTCGCGGGCGGACAGAAGGGAGCGCCGCGGACGCCGTGTGCTTCCAGGATGGCGCGCACGGCACGGCCGCCGGCTTCGGTGCCGGTAGGTAGTGAAACGATGTGACTGTCGGTCCCGGCCATGTCGAACCCTATGTGGGCGAGGGCATTTCGGACGGTGCAGGCGATGTCGCGGAGCCGGGTACGGCGACCGTCCTCGGCCCGGATCACCTCCAGAGTGGCGGTCAGCCCGGCGATGTCGTGGGACCGCAACGCCGAGGAGAAGATCGCGGGATGGGCCACCGACTCGAAATAGGGGACGAAGTCGCGGTCGAGTGCGGTGACCAGCCCGGCCCGGCCGACGAAGGCCTTGGCAAGACTCGCGGTGCGGAACGGTACACGGGACGCGAGGCCGAGCCCGACGACCGCACCCGCACCGTGCGGGCCGTCGACGCCGAGCGAGTGCGATTCGTCGACGACGAGTACCGAGCCGGTCGCCTCGGCGACGTCGCACAGCGCGGCGAGGGGGCTGCGCGTGCCGGTGGTGTTGTCGATCGCGTCGACGGCGATGATGCCGGGGCCGTGGTCGCGGATCTGTGCGGCCAGCCGAGTGGGGTCGTTGTCCCCGAAAATATGTAGCGGCGCGGCCGCGGCGAGGGCTGCCTGTCGCCAGGACATGTGCGTGTTCTCGCCGACGTGTATCGGAATGCCCGGCGCGGCAATGGCTTGCAACAATCCGATGTTCGCCGCCCAGCCGGATTGGCACACCACCGCCGCCGCGGTGTGCGTGTAGTGCGCCAGCCGCCGCGCCAGTGGGCCGGAATCGGCCTCGTCCGGGGCGAGGAAGGACTCGGTCATGGCGCTTGTGATGCGCCTGTCCTCGGACAGCGCCAGGTAGTCGCTGGTCGACAGTGCGATGTCGGTGGTGGCGGCCGCGGGCCCGCGCAAGAACAGCCTGGCCTCCCGCAGATCCGCCGTGTGGCCGCGCTCGATGTGTTGCTGCACGCGTTCGGCGACAGTTGTCACCTCAAATCTCCTCGGTAGGTCGCCCTCGTCGATGTGATTCGCCCGGTACGGAGGTGCCCTGCCGCTACAGCGTCATGGGCGGAAGTCCCTGATGATCATCGCGCACTCGGAGCGTGACATGCCCCGCGACGCGATGACGAAACCATGACGTCAGGCCTTCGGCGGCCAGGCTCGATTGCTCAGCTCCGGTGACGGGCCCTGCTTGCCGACCCAGGAAAAAAATCTTCAGTGACGACAGTAGACATTCGTTGAGCGATGCGGTAACTTCTGTCTTGTCGGAAGTGAAGAAAGTGTCCAAACGGCACGGGAGATGATGAACTGCCCGTGAGTGAAGACGGCGGGCGCGGCTGCGGGGCCAGCGAGTACGACGGTCTCGCCGCCCGCCGGGCAAGAAATGAAGTGGAACGGAAAGTTGAAGTAGCCCGTGAGGAGAAGGGAGGAGTTGCCCGTCGGGTCACCCGGGAGCACGTCCGGTCCGTGTGATCGCCGACGTTTCGGTTACATGTCGGAAGACGCAAGTACATTCCCCCTTTCAGCGCCCCGGTGCCGCCTGGCATCGGGGCGCTCCGGCGTATGGAGGCCGCAGGATTTCTGAATCACCCACCGCGAACGAGAAGTTCGACGACGACGACTACCCCGCCTACACGATGGGCCGGGCCGCGGACATGCTCGGCACCACCCAAGCGTTTCTGCGCACCCTGGACGAGGCGAAACTGATCACCCCGCAACGCTCGGCCGGCGGGCACCGCCGCTACTCGCGCTACCAGCTGCGTATCGCCGCCCGTGCCCGTGAGCTCGTCGACCAGGGCACCCCGCTCGAGGCGGCGTGCCGGATCATCATCCTCGAAGACCAGCTTGCCGAAGCTCGTGAGCTCAACGCCAAACTCAGCCGAGAAGACCGATCCGGCTGATCCTCCGCGACCCGGTCGACCGGGGCATCGACGTCAGTCATGTTGTCGCGCAGGTCGATTCGATGGCCGACACGCTCGGTGTGGCTGGCCGGCCGGGGGATCGACCCGGTCGCCCCGGGGCACCGGTCGAACGCGCCGCGGTTAGACTCGGCGCGGTGAGACGATCTGCTCGGTTGCAGCATGTGCGTGGCCTGGGGCTGCGCGACCATGTGTGCTGGGCTTATACGGGGGTGGCGGAGTTCAGGGCCCGTGCCGCAGAGTTCCTCGCCGACGGTCTGGACGCCGGTTGTCGCGTCCGCTATACCCGGCCCGGCGCGGTCGGCGACATCGCCGACGACTTGCGTGAGCTGGCGGGCTGGAGCGAGGCGTTGCGGGATGGCAGCGCCGAGGCCGTATCGCTCGAGGACCTCTACGGCGCCGACGAGGTCCTGGACCCGGCCGGCCAGGTCCGGGCCCACGCCGAGGCGACCGAGCGTGCCGTGGCGGACGGGTTTCGAGGACTGCGAGTAGCGGCCGATTGCACGTCGCTGGTCGGCACTGCGACTCGGCTGGCGGTTCTCGCACGCTACGAACATCTGATGGACCGCTATATGGCCGGCCATCCGTTCTCGGCACTGTGTGGTTACGATCGGTCGGCGGTCGAGGCCGGGGTGCTGGCCCAGCTGGCCTGTCTGCACCCGTGTACCGATGCCGGCGCAGCAGGGTTCCGGTTGTACGCTCCGCTGTCGGCGAGTCACACCGTCGCTCTCGCCGGTGAACTCGATCTGTCCACCCGTGAGGTCCTCGCGCCGACATTGGAGCGATTCGAGGTGAAGCCCGAGGGCGGCGACGTGGTCCTCGACGCCACCGGGCTGGAATTCATCGACCATGTCGGCCTGACTCGGCTGGCGGATTGGGCGGCGGTGCGCGATGCGGAGCTGGTGATCCGCACCCAGTGGTCCGGTATCGATCGAGTGATTCGGCTACTCGATATTTCCAACGTGCGAGCGGAGCAGCTCCTATGACGTCGACAACCCGCACGGGCCCGCGAGCAGGTGAGTTCGTCCACCCCGCCGTGTTCTATCGATCCGACGAGGATTACCTGGCCACGCTCGCGCCGTTCATCACCGAGGGCCTGGAACAGCAGCATCCGATAGCGGTCGCAGTTCCCGGCCCCCGGCTTCGAGTGCTACGTGATGCCGTCGGATCCGCTGGGGAAACCGTGACGTGGATCGATATGGCGCAGGCCGGCAGGAATCCGGGCCGGATCATTCCCGGGGTGTTGCGGCGATTCGCCGACGCACACCCCGACCGGCACGTGCGCATCATCGGTGAGCCGATCTGGCAGGGGCGCACCGCCACCGAATACCCCGCGTGCGCTCAGCACGAGGCGCTGATCAACGCGGCCTTCGCCGGTCGCGACGTGACGATCGCCTGCCCCTACGACGCGACGCGACTCGCTCCCGACGCACTCGCCGACGCGTATCTGACCCACCCGCTGGTCTGGGAGACCGACCGGCGGTACCGCAGCGATCGATACGACCCGGACAGCGTGGTCAGCCGATACAACGAGGAATTGGTCGTGCCGGTCGAGGTGACGGAACACCCCGTCGACACGTCCGCCGAGGTATCGGACGCCCGCCGATCCGCCACAGCCGAAGCCCGCCGGCTCGGCCTGGCCGAAGAACGGATTGCCGACTTCGAATTGATCGTGACGGAGCTGGTCACCAACAGTCTCGTCCATACCGGGGGACCGTGCCGGTGGCGGCTGTGGCGCGAGGGTGACGACATCGTCTTCGACCTGCGTGATTTCGGGCAGGTGACCGATCCCTTGATCGGGCGGCGTCCGCCGGTCCGGGATCGCTTCGGGGGCCGCGGTCTGTTCCTTGTCAACGAGCTCGCCGACTTGGTCCGCATCCACTCCACACCCCACGGCACCACCTGGCGTGTTCTGCTCCACGTCCATGCGCGCTGAACCGCTGATCCGGTGGTACTGCCTCGCCCCGCAGGTCCGATCTGTTGGGCGGCGCTGCGATTCGCAGGGTCGGCCGACTCCGGATACCTGACCAACCGCTACGACCCTACTGGAGGAGTATCCGGTCCCCCGACGTGAGCGAGGTGAAATGAAAATGAACCGGCGTCAGCGTTGGACGGCTGACGCGATACCGGATCAATCGGGGCGCACTGTCGTTGTAACAGGCGCTAATTCGGGTATCGGGTACGAGATCGCCGCTGCTCTTGCGCGTCGCGGAGCCCGCACGGTGCTCGCCGTGCGAGACATCGCCGCGGGAACCGAAGCTGCCGCCAGAATCGCCGACTCTCAACTCGGCGCTACCGTCAGCGTGCAGCAGCTTGATCTCGCATCCATGCGATCTGTCAGATCCGCGGCCGCCGAACTGCGCGCAAGCTACCCCCGCATCGACCTGTTGATCAACAACGCGGGGCTGGTCGCGTTTACGAAGGGATCCACCGAGGAGGGCTTCGAACTCCACTTCGGCGTGTGTCACCTCGGACACTTCGCGCTGACAGGCTTGCTCTTGGATTTGCTGATGAACACACCCGGAGCCCGAATCGTGACCGTGAGCAGCTTCGGCCACCGCATGGCTGGTGACGGCATCGACTTCGCCGACCCACACTGGCAACGGCGTCCCTACAAGTGGGTACACGCCTACGGCCAGGCCAAGCTCGCCAACCTGCTCTTCACATACGAACTCCAACGTCGGCTGGCTGCTGCCTCAGGTACGAACGCCATCGCCGTGGCAGCGCACCCGGGCACGACGAAGACACACCTCGTCAGGGACGCCCCGATGTCCATACGGCTGCAGAACAGACTGCTCGGCAGCTTGCGTCAAGGCCCTGCGATGGGAGCACTGCCGATATTGCGCGCCGCAACGGATCCCGCAGTTGTAGGCGGCCAATACTTCGGTCCCGGAGGACTGGGCGAACTACGAGGCCATCCCCGGATCGTCAGCTCGTCTGCCACCTCCCGCGATGTCCTGCTTCAGCGCAGATTATGGGAGATGTCCGAGGACCTCACCGGTGTTCGGTATTCCGTATGACCACCGACGAAGCAGTTTCTGACGTCTTTCGGGGGACGGAAGCTCACATGTCGATAGAGAACCACCAACCGCAAGTGGAACCCGCAGCGCCACATCGGCTCTCGAAGCGGTATGTCGCGCCGTCGTTCCGATCATCGCTTCCGCCCACACCGCCGGCCCGGAGGGCGATTTATGAACCGGCCGACCACGGGGTGGGCCGTTCGCGGGGCGGGGGTGACCACCAAGGCCCACGTGGCCACCGACGGCAACGCCCTGCGGCCTGGCCGTGCTGATCACGCCTGGCCAGGCCGCGGACTCGGGCGATGTTGCCCGCAGTGCTCGAGCAGGTGGCGGTGCCCCGGCTCGCCGGCGGCCCACCTCGGCGCAACCCGGACACGGTCATCGCGGACAAGGCGTACTCGGCAGCTTCGAACCGGGACCTGCTGCGGCGCAAACGGATCCGCAGCGTCATACCCCACCGATCCGACCAGGCCGCCAACCGGAAAAGCGCGGACGCCTCGGTGGACGGCCGCCAGGCTTCGACAAGGTCGAATACAAACGACGCAACGCGGTCGAGCGCGCGTTCAACAAGGCCGAACACTGGCGCGGGGTCGCGACTCACTACGACAAGCTCGCCCTGACCTACCGCGCCGGATTCACACTGGCTCTCATCGTCGAATGGCTCGAATCATCGGGAGACACGACCTAGCCCCAGTTGGCAGCGAGGGTGAGGCAGAACGGGTGGCCGCTGGGATCGAGCAGCACCCGCCAGCTCTCACCGGGCTGAAACTCCGGCACGGTGGCGCCCAGTTCGACCAGCTGTTTACTGGCGATCTCGAGGTCTTCGACCGCCAAATCCAGGTGGAACTGTTTGGTGCCGTTCTCGTTCGGCCAGGCCGGTGGCTGATAGTCCGGGATCGTGCCGAATCCGAGCGCGTGATCCGGACCGGTGAGCATGGCGTACTCGTCCTGCACGTGCGCGATTTTCCAACCGAGCGCCGCCGCCCAGAACTCCGCGTCTCGCCGTGCGTCGGCACTGTCCAGAGTGAGCATTTTCAGCGTGGCAACCGCCATGATTTTTCCTCTCCGCAACAAGATTACTGTCAGTCAGCCTGCAACACCGGACGCCGCATACGATTGCAAAAACGCGACACCGGCCCGAGCCCGAGATCGGCGGCCGTAAGCGGTCGCCGAGGTCCACTCCCCACCGTCACTGCCTTCTGCGCTTCGGTATCTGATCGAACTCGCTGGGCAACACACCTACGGCGCCTACAGCGGCTGTCTGACCGAGTGTGCCGACCACTTCCGCCGCGGACACCTAACTCGCGCAATGGAATCCGTGCCAAGACGGTGATGACCGATGTCGGTCCGGTCGAGATCGACGTCACGCGTGACGGGATGGGAGTTTCGAGCCGCAGATCGTTCGCTCTACTCCGCACCCACCGAAGCCGCTGCGCTGGAACGGTTCTGCGAGTTCAGCGGGGACTGGGGCGCGGGTCCCGCATTGCTCGGGCTCGCGCACGGATACCAGTATGGCCGATAACAGCGGTCGGTCGGCGGGCAGGCCGTGATCGATCAGCCACCGGCGCAGCGCTGTTGTGCACAGCGCCATCACCACATCGTTGGCGGTGCCGTCGACGGACTTTTTGATCGTTTTGACGTCGTCGAGAGGTAGTGACGATCCGGGTTTCTCGGATAGCTGTGATCTGGGTCGGATTCGGACCGACCTGCTTGGTCATCGGAGGCAGGATCG
Source organism: Nocardia sp. MDA0666 (assembly GCF_003023875.1). Classification (NCBI taxonomy): domain Bacteria; kingdom Bacillati; phylum Actinomycetota; class Actinomycetes; order Mycobacteriales; family Nocardiaceae; genus Nocardia; species Nocardia sp. MDA0666. Next base: position 126,782 of record NZ_PYHT01000015.1, on the reverse strand, counting down.
GCGTGCGTGTTGTGTTTTCGGTCGCAGTGGGTTGGCGTCCCTAATTGAGGATTTCCAGCATCCGCCCTCCCAGAATCGCGGCGGAGTGCGGGTTTTGGCCGGTGACGAGGTTGCGGTCCTCGACCATGTAGGGCTCCCAGATGGGGCCACGGCTGTAGTTGACCTTGACCTTCTCTTTCAGGTCCGTTTCCAGCAGCCATGTGGCCCGTGAGGCGAGGCCGACGGCCTCTTCCTCCTCGTTGGAGAAGCCGGTGACGTTGTAGCCCTGGAAGGGGGAGACGCCGTGGATTCTGGTGGCCAGCATCGCGGAGGGCGCGTGGCACACGATGAACAGCGGGTTGCCCGACTCCAGTTGCGCCGTGAGCAGGCGGCCCGCGTCGGCGTCGAACGCCAGGTCGGCCATGGGGCCGTGGCCGCCGGGCAAGTAGACCGCCACGTAGTCCTCCAGGCGTACGTTCGACAGCTGGAGCGGCCGGCGCAGAGCCTCCGCGTCGCGGATGATTGCTTCCAGATCCAGCGCGCCCTGTTCGCCGCCTGCCATCGCGGGGCGCAGGCTCATCATGTCGACGTTCGGTGTAGTGCCGCCGGGAGTGGCGACGACGACTTCGTAGCCTGCGTCGGTGAGCATCTTGTAGGGGTTGGCGAACTCCTCGGCCCAGTAGCCGGTCGCGTACCTCGTTCCGTCCTTGAGCACCCAGTATGTAGCCCCGCTCACGATGAACAAGATCTTCGGCTTGGACATGATGCACTCCTCTCGGATCGGCCCCTTCCTTCAGCCTGACACCCGAACCATCCCGGCGCTCGTGCCCGGCTGTGAAGCGTGGATTCGAGACAGCGACGGGTGCGCGTCTTGCGTTGTCTGTGTGCATAGGCCATCTGATTCCCTTGATGAACAGTGACCCGTAGTCGAGCGTGACCGGTGCGGTCATACCGCTCGAGAGCACCACGGTGGCGAGCGGGGCCGTGACCCGCAACGTGGTGTTGATGCCTGCCGGCGCGCCGGTCAAATCGATGGTTGCGCCTGTCCCGCCATCCACCGCGGCGCTCCCTCAGGGCGGCGAGGCAGGCGCGGGCCGTTGAGCCCGGAGCGGGGCAGCAGCTGCGACCCGTTGTGCGCCAGGAGACGAACTGCGGCGAACCGATCTCGTTTACGGTGCTGTGCGGTCGCCTGCGGAATTCAGCACGGTCGCGATCAGCGCGGTACCTTCGCCGGTGCGGCCTCCCGGACCCGGCTGATACACAACCGATTCCGGCGTCAGCTCGCCGCCGCAGCCATCGCATGTCACCGTCGCCTCGACTCGATGACCGCACGTGCGATGGTGCAGGACCAGCGGCGGCCCCTCGGCCGCGGACTCCCATTTGTCGCCCCATGCCATGAGGGCGAACAGCACCGGAATCAATTCCTGACCCTTGTCGGTCAGGTGGTATTCGTATCGGTCGGGCCGCTGCTCGTAGCGGTGACGCCGCAATACGTCCTGGTCCACCAGCCGCTGCAATCGCTGGCTCAGCACATTGGTGGCGATTCCGAGGTCGCGCTGCAACTCCTCGAAACGCCGCAGGCCCAGTGCCGCATCGCGAAGGATCAGCAGGGTCCACGAGTCTCCGACGATCGACGCCGAACGCGCGATCGAGCATGCGATCTCGTGAAAGTTCGTTCGCCCCATCTTCCAGTCCCTTGCTTTAAGCAAGCTAGCTGCTTACAGTCGTTTTATGTACAACGCTATCGTACGGTTCCTGGTCCGGAGAACGTGGCGGCGCACCGGCTCGGGCGATCATGACGCCGCCGTGGCGATGGCGGCGCCGGACCTGCGATTCCGCTTCCTCGGCGATACCGCGCTCGGCGCCGACCTGCGCGGACCGGAGGCGTTTCGCGATTGGTTCGCTCGCTTCGATCAACTGCTGCCGGGACTGCGCCTGGAATTGGTGGATGTGGTCTCCAGCGGCCCGCCCTGGAGAACGAAGGTCGCGGTCCAGCTACAGGTGAGCGGGACCCTGGCCGACGGCAGCGGTTACCGCAACACCGCAATGCAGTGGCTCACCCTGCGCTGGGGCAAGCTGGTGGACGATCTGGTCCTGGAGGACACCCTGACCCTGCAACGCGCCCTCGACCGGCAGCAGGCAGACGGGGCGATCGCCCGATCGCTTTGAGGTCGTCGGCAACACGCGATGAACGATCTCTACGCCACCGGCCAGCGGGCGCTGAGTCCCGTGCTTCATTCCGGAGAATGCTCGTATCTGGCCGCGAGGGTGGCTGCCCGGTCGCGGAGGGCCGCGCGCAAGGACTCGGGGGCGAGGACTTCGGCGGCGGTGTCGAGCTGCCAGATTGCCCAAACCGCGTGTCGTAGGTCCTCGAAGGTCACGTCGAGACGGACCCAGCCATTTGCTTCGTGTTCCTCGGCGCGGACGGCGCGCGTGGTGTTCAGTAGTTCCTCTCGTCGCGTGGGCTCGACCCTGACCAGTACAGGGATGTGGTTCTCGGACAGGAACCGGGCGCTGCGTTCGGCCCAGATTCGGTCGAGGTCGGCCTGGTCGGGCCGGTCGGCGAGTTCCGGAAGTTCCTCGGCGGTCGACATGCGCGAGAGCCGGTAGGTGCGATCTTCTCCCGATGCGGCGGCCAGCAGGTATGTGCGGTCGCGGACGGTGACCAGCCCGAGCGGGTCGACGGTGTGCCGACGGGGCTCCTGGTCCGGTGCGGTGTAGTGGAAGCGGAGCTTGTGTCCGGTGAGCACGGCATGGCGGACCACACTCATCACGCCGCTCGCCAGGTCCTCGGTGACCAGACGTCGTGAGAGCAGGTCGGTCTCGGGCTCGACCAGGAATCGTTTGGCGGCGTCGTCCAGGCTGGTTCGGTGGCCTTCGGGAAGCGCGTCGACCACCTTGCGCATCGCGGAGGCGAGGGCGGTGCTGAGGCCGAAGACCTTCTCGCCCCGGCCCGCCCCGGCGGTCAACAGCGCGAGGGCTTCGTCGTGGTTCAGTCCGGTCAGCTCTGTGCGGAAGCCGGGAAGCAGGGAGAACCCACCGTTCCGCCCGCGGTCGGCGTAGACGGGCACGCCGGCCGTGGACAGCGCCTCGATGTCGCGCAGCACCGTACGTGCGGACACCTCCAGCTCCCTCGCGAGCTCGTCCGCGGTCATCCGACCACGTTGGCGCAGCAGCAGCACCAGCGAGACCAACCGATCGGCGCGCATAGTTTCGTTCTTACCAAAAATCATGACACCAGGTGTCGTGATTTATTGAAAGGCTGATTCTGCGGGCGTCGAGGACGGTGGCCACCCGGCCGCCGGACGCACGCAATCTCGAGGATCGGAGTGGCAATGGAACGAACCGCAGTCAACCCGGTGACGTGGTCGCTGGAGATGGGGTTCAACCAGGGTGAGGTCGTCTCCGGGGAGACCCGGACCCTCTACATCTCGGGCCAGACCGCGATGAGCAAGAACGGTCGGCCCGAGCATGACGGGGACATCGCGGCCCAGCTCGCGTTGGCTGTGGACAATCTCGAAGCCGTGCTCACGGAGGCGGGGATGTCCCTGGCGAACCTGGTTCGTCTCAACGTGTACACCACCGACGTGGACGCGCTGTTCCCACACTACGGCGGGCTCGCTGGGAGGCTCGGAGCCGCCGGCGTCGCTCCCACGACCACGATGCTCGCGGTGACGCGACTGGCGATTCCCGGCCAGATGGTCGAACTCGAGGGAACCGCCGTCGCGTAACGCGGCCTTGCCGCTCCTGCTGCTCGTGTCGGTTTGGCTGGCGCGAGCAGCATTGGCTCTCAACGTCGAATGGCTCAAATCACTGGGAGACACGACCTGGGCACCTCGCCCGGATTCAGGCGATGGAATTGCGGTTCACGCCGGTGCCCTGCTCGCCAATATTCTCTGGCTGCAACAGGTGTGGGGACATTCGGCGATCAAGACCGTTTCGCCGTATCTCCGGGACCGCTGATGGTGCCGGTGTTCGCAGTCCTGGCTCACCGGCTGGCCACCCGACTGCCGATCGGCTGGAACGTGGCGGCCGGATGCGCCCTGTTCGGCGCCGGAGGGATCATCGTTTCGCTGTCGCACATGAGCCGCCAAATCGGCACCGCACTCGGAGTCAGCATCCTGGTCGCCATCCTCGGCACACCGATCGGCTACGACATGGCCCACAACGCATTCCAACACGCCTGGTGGGTCCTAGCCTGCGCCGCAGCGGTTGGCGTCGTCACCGCACTGGGCATGTCCCTGGCGGCTGAACGCGATGCCGCGCACCCCGGCGTGAGGATGCGCTCCGCCTCCGGGTACTGATGTAGTGATAGGAGGTGGTTATGAACAGTGCGCAGCTGCGAGCAGCGTTGGCGGTGCTCGGCATCGATTCCGATCACATCTCATCGCGAGGGGCGAACTCGGCGGATGCTGGCCTGCCCGATATCGAGCGAGCGCTGTTGGCGGGCCTGCTGTATCGGGTTGCCGGAACTGCCCTACGCCAGGCCATCACCGAGAACGGGGAAGTATCGCGGATAGAAGCGCGCGGGGCGGCCGCTGTCCCGCGCGCTCCCTGGTTCGACGGTGAAGATCCGATCGAGCAAACGGTTTTCGAGGCGTTCTGGCTTGTCAGCCGGGTGAACCACATGCAGACCGAGTCCGCGAGGACCCGGCGAACACTGATACTGGAAGCAGCGCGCCGCGCCGCCGCCGCGACCAAAGATCTACTCCGCCTTCATCATTCCCTCCTGCACAAACGTCGAATCGAGCCCGGCGATCGGGAATGGCCGGTCGTACTCCGTCATCTCGAACAGGCACACGCACTGACGACGAACGCGGCCTCCGCGGCCGACCCGGAGCCTTTCAGGCAATAACAAACACTGTGGGTGCTGATCGCGCCGAATGGGGAAACCCAGGCACACCCGGTTCGTACCGTACTGGTGGTCGCTGCGGCTGCTCATTCCCGCGGAGGGCATCACCCCGGTGCGGTGGGTTCGCAGATTTCACGAATCAGGCTCGCGATTCCACGATCCGATGAATCCTGTTGTCGAGAAGGCAATATGACCGACCTTCGGAGTGCTATGTCGACCGTTTACACCATCGGTCATTCCACGCATGCCATCACGGAGTTCATCGGGTTACTGCAGTATTTCGGCATCGGTGTGGTGGCAGACATCCGAACCGTGCCCAAGTCCCGGCACAATCCACAGTTCCACGTCGATCGGCTCGCGGGATCGCTGGCCGCCGCGGGTATCGACTACCGGCCGATGCCGGGGCTGGGCGGACTACGCAAGCCGGCGGAAGGCTCGATCAACACCGGATGGCGCAACACGTCCTTCCGCGGATACGCCGACTATATGCAGACGCCCTCATTCGAGGACGCGCTCGATGAGCTCATCGCGCTTGCCGGAGAAGAGGTCGTCGTCATCATGTGCGCTGAGGCTGTCTTCTGGCGCTGTCATCGCCGCCTGGTTGCCGACGCACTTCTCGTGCGCGGCATGGACGTACAGCACATCATGGGGGCGTCGCAGCTCACACCGGCGACGATGACCAGCTTCGCGGTGGCCGCTGGAACACGAGTCAGCTATCCGTCGATGCCGGAGTGATCGGGCGGGCCGTTCCATCGCGCGTGCGTCATGTCCACGCGGCTCCCGCGCATCGGGGTGCCTTCGGCGCGCAGCAGGTCGACGGCGCTGCCGGCGTGGCAGGACGCGGGCGTGCCGTCGGCACGCACGACCCGATGCCAGTGGGTCTCGTCGGACCAGGCGGTCATGACCCGTCCGACTTGCCGGGGCCCGGCGCCGACCAGATCGCCGATCGCGCCGTAAGACATCACCCGGCCGGGCGGAATCTGGTCGATCACGTCGAGGACGCGGCGCGCGAACGGCGATATCGCCCCACTCCCTACCCGACTCATTCGACCCGGACCGGAGGTCGCGTGGCTGCGGCGGTTCGGCGGCGCACCGGGTGGTGGTTTCGGGGCGCAGGGGAGCGCCGGCGAAACAGCTTTCTGCGCGTCGGGCGGGAGTCGTCGCGGTCAGGGAGCTGCTGCCGGCAGTCCAGGCACCACTGGGTGGTGGGAATGGTTTGTAGTAGATGAATCGGGATATCGGTGTGGCAGGCGCGGCAGCGGCCGTATCGTCCCGCGGCTATGAGCGCGAGCGCTTCGTCGATGTCGGTCAGTGCTTGTCGTGCCGCGACGACCAATGTGACGGTGACTTCACGTCTGGCCCTGTCAGCCGCGGTGGCGAATATGGGGACGTCGCCGAGTTCGGCGTCCAATGCGGTCAGTTGCTGCACACGGAATCGGCGTTGCTGGTTCAGAGCGTGTCGGAGGGCGGGCAGATGGTCGGTAAGGCGTGTGCGTGAGGGTGCGTGGGTCATGCTGATCTCCAGGGGCGGGGTCCGGAACGTGGTTCGGTATCGGGTGGATGGGTCGCGCTGGGGCTGCATGACCATCACCTCCGTGCTCTGCGAATGTCTTGCTGACAAGGCCAGGATCGCCGGTGTGGGACAGCGGCGCCTGTCCGTCCGCGACAAGTGCGGGTGCACAACTTGTCCGCTCTCCACTCCCACCCTGAGGCCGATTCGTCGGGGTCAGTGCACAGCAGTAGTGGTCGTGATGGTCGCGGTGCGGACGCCGGGCACCGTGCGGGCCAGGGCGATGGCGATGCGCCGCTCGGATTCGTCGGTGAACAGGCCCGAGACGCCGAGGTGGCCATTGGCCACAGCGACGTGCCAGCGCCCTGGGCCGGCGTATTGATCGAGGCGATTTTGTGCTTCTGCTGCGAGGGTGTCGTCGGGTGTCAGCAAGATGCGCAACACGTCGCCGCGGCTGAGCATGCCGATCACATGGTTGTCGGCGTCGACGACGGGCAGACTGCGCAGGCCGTGGATCACCAGTTCGGTCATCGCCACGGCCACCGGCGCACTGCCGGGAACCGACACCGCCGGTGTCGTCATCACCGCAGCGACCATGTCGTCGAGTTCACCGGCCCGCAGCAGGTCGCCGCTGGTGAGCACTCCGATGAGCCGATCGTCCCGGTCGAGGACGGGCAATGCCGCGTAACCCGATTCGGCGAGCAGCAGCGCCGCCTCGCGTGCGGTGTTGTTGTGCCTCAGGGCGACGATCGGCCGGCTCATCACCTCGCATACCGGCATGGTGTTCATTGTGTTCAACTCCGTTCCATCAGTTATTACCGGCTGTACATCGAAAGCCGGTTCCTCGCTGGGCGCTGTCCCCTGGACTCCACGCTCTTGTGCGGTCTGTCCAGACCGCGTGCAACGGCGCGCTCGTTCGTCGTGGATCGCAGTCGGACGACTTTCGTCTTCGGCGACCGGCAGAGGCCGGTTGCCGGTCTGATCGAACCGCACCGTTCTCTGCGTGTGCCTGCGGCGTTGCTGGTCAACCAAGTATGAGGCGCAGGCTACGGCGATCGGTTGCGCTGATCGGACAATCCGGTCGTGCAGATTGTGGAGATGTCACTGGGGAGCTGTGTCGGATGATTCGGTGACAGCGAGTTCGATCAGCATGGCGAGCCGTTTGCGGGGCTCGTCCAAGCCGAGGTCGGTCACTTCCGCCATCTTTCGTAGCCGGTTGCGGACGGTGTTCTCGTGGACGCCCAGCAGTTCGCCCGCCTGGACGGGGTCGCCCTGGGCTTGTAACCAGGCGCGCAGTGTCGCCACATATTGAGTGGAGTTCCTGCGGTCGTAGTGTCGTAGCTGTGCGAGCGGGCCGCGGGCGGGGGTTCGTCCCGCGAGCCCCGCGGTGCGCAATCGCTGGAGCACGATGTCGTCCCATGCTTCGTCGTAGGCGGGCGGCGGCGTGCCTGCCGGCCGAGTCTCGTGCAGCGCCAGGCATTCTTCGGCTTCTCGGCGCGCCAATGACACTTCCGTGGCCTGGGCGACACCGCTGATGCCGGCAAGCACCGTGAGCTGTTCGTGTAGGCCCGCGCGCAGTTCGCTTATCCAGCGGCGTGCGGTGTCCGGGTAATCTGCGGGCAGCAGGGTGTATATGGTGTCGCCGATCAGGGCGCTGCGGCTCGGGCGGGACCAGCCGAATCCGGTTGTTGCTCGCTCGAAGATGAGCAGCAAGGCGGTGTGCGGCTCGTGAGTTCGGGCGCGGAGCGCGATCACTCGGATGGTGGTCGATGCCAATCCGAGCCTGCTGGCCACTGTCGCTGCGTCCGGGGCCCCTTCGATCAGTGCGATTACCAGTTCCGATTCGACGTGTCGTTCCAGGTCTGCGCTTGCGCGCGACCGCAGCAGGTGCAGGGCCACCGTGTGCGCGCCGTCGACCAATGCGGCCCGTCGGTCCCCCTGCAGAGGTGTCGGGGACGATACCCATACCGATCCCAGCAGTTGCTTGCCCACCCGCACGGCCGCCACCATCCGCCCGGCCATCCCGTGCTCCGGTTGAGCGGCAACGAACAGTGGTTCGTCCGAGGCCCTCACATGGGCGAAGACACCGCACTCGTCGAACAGTTCATGCAGCCAGGGCGGCATCTGCCGGGCCAGGATCGTCTCGATCCGGGCGGGGTCGAGGTGGGACTGCGGCCTCGAATACGCCAGCACGCGGGATCGATGGTCCTCGATCGTCACCGCACCGCCGACCGCGTCGGCGAGACTGTCGGCCAGGGCGAACAAATCGGTCGGTCCGCGCCCTGCCTCGGTCTCTCGGCCTTCCAATACCAGCCCATAGACCACGGCGGCCACCTCGCTCCAGGCCACCGCGGGGTCGACTTCGAGCACAGCCACATCCTCGAGCACCGGCACGTCGCCGATATCCTCGCCGCCACGGATGAGCGCCACAACGGCGCGCGCCGACATTGCCCAGGCCACTACCTCCGAGACCGAGCGTGCGCCGATGCCCAGCAGCACATCGCCGGCTTCCGTGGGGTCGGTGCCAGGCCCGTGGATCACCACGCTGCGCAGGGGGGTGGATCGAGCTACCGCACCCAACCGCACTCGCACCCCGTAGCCACTCAGCACGTCCGCCAGACGGTCCAACGTCACCACGAGTTGCTCCCGTCGTGCGGCCGACCCGGAGTTGCGGTGGCCCCAGTGACAGTCGGTCGCGCGACGTGATGCGCTATCGCGGCGGTCGTGGGGGATCGGCCGCTACGACGCGGTCGACGGCGTGGACATGCTGTGGTGTCGAACGTGCCTGCGCATGGCGTCATGTGCTCACACCTCGCTGTTGCGGGCGCTCACGCGAGTTGATCGAAGTGACGGCGTTGCCGAGACGAAGGTCGATGTCGTGGCCGATGGTAGTAGCCGGGTTCGTGTACGTCGATGCTGTCGCGTCCGGTCTTGCCCTGCAGGCAATTCTCGGACAGAGGTGGCCGCTCGTAGGGGCGCCAGCGATCACTACCTTGTCCTGGGCGGCCATGGTGGTCACCGCCTCGATTCGGTGAGCGCGCTCGACAGTTCGGCGGCGAGGTGGTCCCAGCTGGCCTCGAACTTCGCGAGACCCTCGTTTTCGGACCTATCCCGCCACCGCCCGCCGGGCGGGCCACAGCGATCCTGGTCCCCGACGGGGTCGAGCCGGTCGAGGTCCAACAAGTATCGCACCGGGATCCGAGCCGACGCCGACGCCGACCCCTCGCGTTGATACCCCATGCGGACGCCTATGACGCGTCCGCCGATGCCGAGTGCCGTTATATGCGGTTGCTGGGCAGCCGGCGCGGCGAATGCGGCTGCGCCCGCACCGATCTGATCGAGCAATGGCTGTTCGACACCGCCGCAGCGTCGACGTGACAGCGTTCGGCTCCGTCTCAACCCCGCGCGGCGCGCATCACATCTGCTCGCTTGGGCCACCGCGGCAGCCACTCATCGCGAAAGCAGTCGCACGGCCAGGGATTTGGCCTGAACCCGCGGCGCCGCAGGACATGGCAGCCCCCGCGCCACCCAACGAATTCCAACGCGTCGTCACGTCGGCTTGCATTTCGGGCCTATTCGACCCTCGTCCGTACTGGGCATGGGGCGTGAGCGTGCCGCTCTCACCGGTCGATCGCGCGGTTCTGCACCGGGCAGTCCGTCGGAATGCCGTGGCGGATGATTTCGTTTCGTCCGAGCTCTCGCAGACGGTGCACCTGCCCGGCGGCGTATTGCTCGGGCTCGACAAGTGCTGCGCTGAGACCGCCTGGCTCCGCGGGCAGCAGGCAATCACCGCGGTCGATGTCTGCATCGGTAGGGACGGTCAACTCGAGCCCATAGCGGCGCCGGGTCTGGTCGTCGCGCAGGACCAACTCCACCCGATTGCCCTGCTGCCACGACAGTGACATCGGGCGCAGGACTTCAGCGATCGCTGCCCGCCGCGCGAGGGCCTTGGCCAAGACGTCGAAACACCGGGTGATCCCGGCATCCGCCGATGGCTGGTTCACTTCGATGTCCCAATAGCGCCCTCGCGCTTCGGTATACGAGTGATAGAACCGCGGGAACCTCGGGTTCTCGTACACCGTCTCGACCCGTCGGCCGTCGTCATCGACGAGCGACACCAGCAGTCCGCGGTACCGCACCCGGTGGGCCACCCAGTCGAAATCGGCGGGTGCCGGCGGTGGGTGATCCTGCGTGCCGAGGAAAAAGGTGAAGAATCACGACCGTGCAGCGTGTGCACCTGGCTCGCTCGGGTCCTCCAATACGTAGCACCAGGTCATCCGGGGCAGAAGGACGTTGCGCCAGGCTGTCGCCTCCCGGTAATCGACGACCTTGTCGATGTCCTCGCCGGATGCAGCGGCCTGGTCGACGGCCAACGCCAGGGTCACCATGTGTACGGGACCGGGCTGATCGAAGGTGCCGTCGTTGTCGGCTCGCACGCGGCCGATCTCGGCGAGCAGATTCGAATCCGGTCTCAGGCAGGAACGTGCACTGATAGTCGGTGCCGCGTGCCCGCCGCCGGCCCGTGTGAACCCGAAGGTGTCGCCGCTGACCACCGTGCCCCACTGACTCAACTGTGCTGCTACGGCGTGCCATAACTCATCGGGGTCGGGGCCGTGTAGTTGTGTCATGGCGTCATCCGCCGGGTTCGCGCCGTTGCGGGGGAGTCGGGTGCTCAGTTGATGTCTGCCCTTCTGCGCCCTTGATGAGCGCTGCTGTGACCCACAGCAGCGAAGGCGGGTCGCGTCGCCGTAATCGCAGCAGACGGTCTGTAAGCCGAGGCGGTCGCTGGCCGGCATCTCGCCGCGTGGGTGGGCGAGAACCGGAAATAGTCACTGCCACAACGGCATAACCCGCAGAGAGCCCGTTGCGCAGGCGTACGGCGGTTCGGGGGCGGGCAGGGGAAACGGAGCGATGGCAACATCGGCACCGCGCCCCGGTTCGATCTCTACACGGTCCACCGCGCGAGGGAAGGCGGGGTCTATCGCGCCGCGGTCCTGGATGCTTCGGCCGCCGCATCTTGGGTCGGCCCATCGACTCCGCCGAGAAAATGTCGCTCATTTCGGTCAGCGCTCGGCCAGATCGGTTGCGGCGGCATGTAGTCGGGGACAGTTGATCAGGAGGGGTGGCGGCTCAGGAGACTGGCCAGGGCGAGCGACGCGCCGATCGTGACAACGCTGAGCGCTATCGGCCACACGTGTACCCCCAAAGTGAGTGCAGCGGCGGTGGCCGAGAGGAACCCACAGCCGAAGGTGAGTGGAGTCGGCTTGGGCCGCACGATTCCGAGTCCGGTCCCTACGACGAGAATTCCAGTCCCCGCGAACAACGCGATACCCGCGAGGATGTAGCCGGCGGACTCGCCGAATCCGTTCGTCACGGCTTTGCTGATCTGTTCTCCGCCCAAATCGTGGAGAATGGCGATGAACATGAGCGATAGGGCGCCGCCGAGGGCGAGGTAGTAGTAGAAGCTCGGTTTTCCCAGGGGCAGGTCGAATGGAGGACGCGGTTTCGCGGCAGACGTGACCACTGGTCCGCTTGCGGCAGAAGGCACGAGATCACCGGGTGTGATCCTTCCTGCGGCGGCATCACCCGCAAGCCGAAGTATCGCATCGTGATAGGCGGAGGCGCGGTCTGCCGGTCGGTCGCTGCGGGCACGTCGCGCCAGGTCCTCCCAGGGCGCCTGCTCGTTCGGAACGACCGGCTCGGACCGGACCGACTGCACTGGCCTAGCCGGAGTGTCGGGCTGCGCGGCAGGTTTTCCGTCCACCCCTGCTTTCCCGGTCCAGGCGACGTTTCGGACGAGCCCGAGGCCGTCCAGCGACATATGTGAACGCGCCTGTGGCTCGTCCAGCCCGGAACTTTTGAGGCTGCGCCGGAGCTCGTCGTGCAGGGTCCGCAGGGTGAGAAGCTGATCGCCACCGGGCACACCCTGCCGAATCACCTTCAGCAGGCGCGTGGTGTACGCGGGATAGGTCTCTCCGGGAAGGATTCTCGAGCGCCTGTTGCGGGGAGACGAGGTCAGCACCGCCGTACCGTCGATATCGACCTCGTCGAGGATCCTCATTGTGCTGGACATGCCGCGCCCGATCGCCGAGCCGGAATAGCAGCAGTCGAGGAGCACGACCTTCGCGGCGGCGGTGCTGTCGAGCACCATATCGCGGACCGCGTCGAACCGGACGCCGCTGAAACCCATGTCCTCGTCCCGGGTGCCCGACAGCGCCAAGTGTAAATCGTCTCGGCGGGTCTCCGGGTGCACACCGTGCCCGGCGAAGTAGAAGAGCAGCAGATCCTGTGCCTGTGCTGCGGCATGCGCCAGTGCACTGCCGAGCTGATCGACCGACACGTCCTCCGGCAGTAGCACACAGTGCTCGGGCTTCATCGAGCCGAGCCGCGGATCCGTCAAGACCTTCCGTAGCGCACGCGCGCCCTCGTGGGCCCCTTCCAACCCCGGCTGATGGTGGTAGCTGCCGACGCCGACCAGGATCGCGCGTGACCGGTCCGGGTCCGGCAGACGCAGACGCATGCCTAGTCCTGCTGACCCAGCAGGCGCGTCAACATCCGCTCCAGGTCATCGGCATGTTGTGCGCTGACCTCGATACTGCGGCCGTGCTCGGTGGTGATCCGCAGATCGACGCTCCTTTTCCGCGGTTGGCGCAACCACTCCTTCAACGACGATGCGAGCGCCACCAGCACTGGGCTGGCAGAAATCAGCACAGCGAGGTCCATCAGTGAACCCATATAGCCCGGCTCGGGCACCCGGTTCTGCGCACGGACGTGCACGCGGAGTTTCGGCTCGTCCCGCAACCAATCCAGCAAGTCCCCCAGGGCGTCCCCGGTTTCATCGCCATCGACAGCCAATGCCAGCAATTCCCCCACGTGTGGCTCCTTCCGTGCCGAGCGCCGCATCCAGGCTAATCCGGTGGCTCGTCCCGGGGCAACAAGGGTGTGCGCAGTTGGTAGGGCAAATCGGTTCGGGCAGTTGCTATCTCCTCGGTCAAGGGTTCACACACGGATGGCGACACGCTGCCGGCCGACTGGTCGGCCACGGGTATTCGACCGTCGGTCAGCACCATGAGCACATCCGACGGGGGTTGCGCGCGTAGGGCTTTGGCGAAACCCGTGCGCAGATCCGTACGCCTACCGCCCACCAGCGGTATCCCCTCGGCACGACACAGCGGATCAACGATCAGTGACACCGCGCGGCGATGTTCCTCCGCAGTCGTTCTGCCGGGCCGGTCAGGTTGTGCTCACGTGCCAATCGGTCACGGCGCCCAATGATGGTCACGCACCAGATAGACCCTGACCCGGGGCGGTGGCGGCATCGGCGCGCCGTCGAGATAGTTGTTACGCGGGGTTACGGAGATATGCTAGCGTGGGCGACCCTTCAGCGATGAAGGGGAGCGTCGGCGACGGCGTTCTGAAGAGGGTTGGTGGCGCACTGGAAATGGGAATTGAGCCGCCCCCAGTGCCCCACCGGCCCCTGCGCTGCTAGTCAACTGACCAGCTTCTTGGCAATCTACCAGTCGCCCGCGTCAGCTGTGTGGTCGCCGACAGCGATACCCGGACGAGCATGGGGATCGAGCGCTGCTGGCGGGAGCGCCAATGGTCAGAGCGACGTGTCGATCTCGAACCGGGTGTGCGCCGAAGGCTGGCTGTATCGGCTATCGCCATACGACCTTCGAGCGAGATGAAGCCCTGCGGCCCGCGGCGCGCAGATGCACGCTGCGGGCCCGGGCTCGTATAGCAGGCGTGGTGTGATCGGTGATTTCAAGGTCGATCACAGTCTGCGGCACTGGCATTCGGCGCTGGCTGTCGGACGCCGGCCGAGTACGCTGCGGCATCGTGGCGACCGGCCGGTCCGGCCGAAGGCTTGAACCTGCGACGCCGGCGGCGTGGATGCCCGCAACTCGTGGCACCGGTGCCGGTTCGCGCGGTTACATGGTTGAGGTGCGGGTGGTTTCGCGGGCGGCGGTGTGCAGGATCAGTCGGAATCCGACGCCCAGCAGTGTCTGCCCGAGTCGGGTGAGAGCGCCGCCGATGAGTGGAGTGGTGATGGCGAAGTTGATTCTCCACACGACGTGGGTGCGGTTTCCTTGCCGCTCGAGGTCGATGCTGCCGCCGCGGTGGGGAAGTGGGGGGCGTGTGGCGTTCACGTCGTAGGCGATGTGGGTGGGTTCGCGGTATTCGGTGATCGTCTCGGTGAACAGCACTCCGCCGGCGAGTATTTGGCGGCGATGTCCGATGCCGTGCGCGGTGGGTGTGCCGTGGCTGAGGTCGCGCACGCGCAGTACTCCGGGTGCGCGGGAGTAGTTGCGGGCATCGGCCAGCCAGGCGAAGACCGTCTCGATGGGTGCGTCGATGGTGCGGGTCACTGTCAGCGGCATGTGGTCGGCTTTCCGGTAAGAACACCGCCGTCGCCGCGCTGAGGACAGGCGGACGCGGGCGGGTGATGGGGCGGTGGAGGGCGTGACGTCTATGCGGCGATGTGTTCGAGTCGGCCGGTGACGAATCGGCCGATGGCTCGGTAGGCGGCGCGGCATTCGGGGATGAATGCCGGTAGCGCGTGGAAGACGTGAATTTGCCGGGACCAGGTGTGTAGCCGGCATTGCGCGCCGGCGGTGTGCAGGCGAGCGGCCAGTTCGATCGCGTCGGCGGCGAAGAACTCCTCGTCGCTGGCGTGGATCAGCGTGGGCGGTAGCGGGGCGCCGTGTGGCGGGCGAAGTTGCAGGGGCTGGTCGGTGAATTGCGTGACCGCTGCGCTGGCTACCGCGGCCGACAGCAGCGGGTCGTGATGGGCTGCCTGGCGCGCGGTGCGCAAGGTGAGGTCTGTCATGGGTGCCAGCAGAACCATCGCCGCAGCGCTGGTACGGCCGTGTGCGGCGTGGGTGAAGGCCAGGTCGGCGGCCAGGTACCCGCCCGCCGAGTCGCCGGCCAACACGATCTGCTCGGCGCTCAGCCCTCGATCGCGCAGGGCGGCGTAGGCGGTGGCGACGTCGTGCACAGCGGCGGGATAGGGGTGCTCGGGGGCGAGGCGGTAGTCCACGGCGAAGACCGGCAGCCGTGTCACGGTCGACAGCCGGGAAGTCAGTCCGCGGTACCCGTGGGGTGAGCCTGCGACGAACCCTCCGCCGTGCACATACAGCACGGCTGCGTCGCGGCGGTGCACGCGCGGCCCGATGACCCATTCGCCGCGGACGGGACCATTGGTAACCGGTTCGATGATGCTGCCGCGCAGTACCGGCGCCGCCGCCCGCATCACGTGGTCGATCACCGCGCGCATCGCCGGCAAGGTGTGAGCGTTGACCGGGATGGTTCCTGTCATGATCGGTGTCAGGGGCCCGAGCCCGCGGTGCAGGGCGCGCGCACGCAGCGACACGGGAGGAGCGGGGTTCATGAGGTCACCGTGGAGTGCTGGCGCCGGCGCACACCAGCGCGCAGGCCTGGGTCGGTCGGGCGGGCAGCGGCGAGGTCGTTGACGATTCCGTGTAGCCCGCAGTGAGGCTGCCGCGCGGCGGGTGTGATGCCGATGCCGTGCGTGGTGGTCGGCGCGTTCCGGTGGGGCGGCATCGGTGACATTTGATCTCGGCGGCGGGGTCGCGGGGTCATCGGCTACTCAGTTCGTAGGAGTCGGCGTCGAAGTGTGCGGTGCGGCGGCGGTATTCGAAGCTCCAGTTGGGATAGAGCCCCGCGTTGTCGCCGTCGGCGGTGGTGTAGTAACTGGTGCATCCGCCTGTCAGCCACACCGTCGAGCGACTACGGTCCTGCATTTCGGTCAGGAATCGTTGTTGGGCGTGTGGGCGCAGCGCGATACGGGTGGCGCCGACGCGTTGGGCGGTGGCGATCGCGTCGACGATGTAGGTGATCTGGGATTCGATCATGTAGACCGCCGACTGGTTGCCGGCGGCGCCGAAGGGCCCCAGCGTGCAGAAAAAGTTGGGGAACCCCGCCACCGCGACACCGAGGTAGCTGTGCGGCTTCTTGCGATACAGCTCGGCCAAGGTGAGGCCGTCGGCACCGGTGAATCGTTCGTAGGCGGTGGGAATGGAGGCGAAGCCGGTGGCGAAGATGATCGTGTCGATGGGGTGTTCTCGCCCGTCGGCGGTCACGATTGATTTTGCGCGCACATGGCTGATCGCGTCGGTGATCACCTCGACGTTGGGTTGGTCGAGGGCCGGCAGGTAGGCGTCGGAGAAGATGGCGCGTTTGCAGCCGATCACATAGTCCGGTGTCAGCCGTGCCCGCAGGGCGTGGTCGCGGACCTGGCGGCGCAGTTGCAGCCGGCCCAGTGCCTCGTAGGGATGGCGGAAGCGTTGATCGACCAGTGAGATCAGGCCGAACGCTTCGATTGCGCCGTACCAGCCCGCGCGGATCGCTTTCTGCACCACAGGCACACCGCGCAGCAGTTTTCGTTCGGCGGCGGTGGTGGGTCTGTCCAGTCGCGGCATGATCCACGGCGCCGATCGCTGGAACACGAGTAGTTTCGCTACCTGCGGCTGGATTTCGGGCACGAACTGCACCGCGGAGGCGCCGGTGCCGATGACCGCGACTCGTTCACCGGTCAGGTCGTGGTCATGGTCCCAGTGCAGCGAATGGAAGCGGGTTCCGGTGAATGTATCGAGTCCGGGCAGCGCCGGGTATTTCGCTTCGTCGAAGATCCCGGTGGCCGAGATGAGGATGTCGGCGGTCATGGGTCCGCGGCTGGTGGTGATGTGCCAGCGGGAATCGGCATCGTTCCAGCGGGCGTCGAGCAGTTCGGTGCGCAGCCGGATGTGTTGTGTCACTTCGTGTTCGGTGGCCACGGCGCGCAGATATCGGAGGATCTCGGGCTGGCGGCCGTAGGTGCGTGACCAGTCGGGGTTGGGGGCGAAGGAGTAGCTGTAGAGGTGGGAGGGGACATCGCAGGCGCAGCCGGGATAGGTGTTGGCACGCCAGGTGCCGCCCAGGTCGTCGGCGCGTTCGATGATGACCAGGTCGGTGAATCCGGCTCGGCGCAGTTTCACGGCCAGTCCGATGCCGCCGAACCCGGCGCCGACGATGAGGATGCGGGTGTGTTCTCGGGCCGTGCTGGTCATCGTCGGCTCCGTCCGTGCAGGATGCCGATGAGGGTGTCGACGATGGCGTCGACGCGCTCGGTGCGCCGGAATGTCGTCAACGCCAGCGGCGAGGGAAGCCGCCGGCGGGTGACGGCTTTGGCGTAGGTGAACTCTTTGAGTCCGTCGGCGCCGTGCACGCGCCCGAATCCGGAAGCGCCGACGCCACCCAGTGGCAGAGTGGGAACCAGGGCGTGAGCGACGAAGGCGTTGATCGACACACCGCCGGCGCGGATCCGCTGCGCGATCGCGGGTCCGTGGTGGCGGGAGAACACGGTGGCCCCGAGCCCGTAGTCGGTGGCGTTGACCTTCTCGATGGCTTCGTCGATGTCGCGGACGCGTGTGAGGGTCAGGGTCGGGCCGAAGGTTTCCTCGGTGATCGCGGCCGCGTGGTCGGGGACGTCGGTAAGGATGGTCGGCTGAACGAATTGCCCCTCGATGCTGTCGCGGCCGCCCAGCAGGGCTCGGGCGCCGAGCGCGAGTGCCTCGCTGATGTGGCCGCGGATGACCTCGACCTGTTTGGGCATGGTGATCGGGCCGATCTCGGCCTCGTCGTCGCCGGCGCGGACCGGGCGCGCTGCGGTCAGCAGGGCTTGCAGGAACTGCTCATAGACTCGGGTGTGGACGTAGACGCGTTCGATGCCGAGGCAGGTTTGCCCGGCATTCGACAGTGCGCCCCACACCGCGGCGTCGGCCGCTGCGTCCACGTCGGCGTCGGCGTCGACGATCAGCGCGTCCTTGCCGCCGCATTCCATCAGCACCGGGGTCAGATTTTCCGCGCATGCTGCCATCACCTTCTTGGCGGTCGCGGTGGAGCCGGTGAATCCGATTTTGCCGACCCCGCTGCGGCACAACGCTTCCCCGGTCGCACCGTCTCCGGTGACAACCTGCAGCACCGGGTGTTCGGGCACGGCGCGGGTGAACGCCTCGGCCAGCCACACCCCGACACCCGGGGTGTATTCGCTGGGTTTGAAAACCACCGCGTTACCCGCGGCAAGCGCGAACGACACCGAGCTCAGAGGCGTGAATACCGGGTAGTTCCAGGGGCCGATGACACCGACCACCCCGAAGGGGCGGTATTCGAGGCTGGCGCTGTGATCCAGGGTGAGCAGACTCGACCCCATCTGCCGCCGGCCCAGGACCTTTTCCGCGTTGCGCGTGGCCCAGGTCAGGTGTTCGAGTGCCATCGCGATCTCGAGGTTGGCGTCGGAGATCGGTTTGCCCATCTCGGTATGGATGACATGCGCCAATGCCGCACGCCCGCGGGCGATCTCCCCGCGCCAGGCGTCCAGGCGCCGTGCGCGCTGGGCGAATCCGAGCTGATCCCACCAGCTCGCGGCCTCGGTCGCTGCGTACACCGCCACGTCGACCTCATCGCCGCGGTGCAGCGGGTAGACACCGACGAGTTCACCGGTGGCGGGATTGTGCACCTCGAAGGTCGAGGGGCTCGGAGCAAAGGGGTGGACGGTCATCGACGGCGTTGTCCTTTTCTTCGTCGTCACAGGTCGAGCACTATTTCTGCGTCCGCCGCGCGGGAGACGCAGACCAGCATGTGGTCGTCGCGGTCCTGGGCGTTGAGCAGCCGATCGCGGTGATCGACCGCACCGGCCAGGACCGCGACTTTGCAGGCGCCGCAGAAACCCTGCTGGCAGGAGTAGCTCACATCCGGCAGTCGGCGGCGGATGGCGGTCAACGCGGTCTCTCTCGCGCCCACGCGCACGCTGGCACCCGATCGAGCCAGCCTCACGGTGAATTCGCGCCCGTCGCGCACCGGTGCCGCCGAGAACCGTTCGGTGTGCAGTGATCCGGTCGGGTTGATCTGCCACATGCACCGGCCGGCCGCGGCCACCATCGGCGGTGGCCCGCACACATACACCGCGGCACCCGGCGGCGCCGTGGCGATCAGCTGTGCGATGTCGGTGACGCCGTGCTCGTCGTCGCAGTGCACCTCGGCATCGGTGGGCAGCTCATGCAGGAACGGCATGCTCGCTCGGGACCGGCCGAGATAGATCAGCCGCCCGGCCGCGCCCGCGGCTTTGGTCATCGGCAGGATCGGAGTGATACCGATACCGGCGGCGATGAACAGATACGCCGGGGCGTGCACGAGGTCGAAGGCGTTGCGGGGCCCGCGGATACGCAGCCGATCACCGGCACGCAGGCTTTGGTGCACCTCCGTCGAGGCGCTGCCGTCGGTGATCTGCCGCACCGCTATCCGGTATCTGCTGCGGTCTCGCGGGTCACCGCACAGTGAGTATTGGCGCTGTCGCCCCGACGGCAACACCACATCGAGGTGTGCGCCCGGTCGCCATGCCGGCAACGGCTCGTCCCCGCAGCCGCGCATCACCACACTGACGACGTCCTCGGCTTCGGGGGTGATCGCCTCGATGGTCACCGTGAGTTCGAAACCGCTGCGCCGCACGGCATTCGGTCGTGACAGCAGATCGCTGGCGAATCCGGCGACGAACACGCGTTTGTAGGCGTCGACCGCGGTCGCGATCGCCCGCAACCCGGCGGGCACCGCCGGCTGCTCGCTTGTGATCATCGATCCGCCGCTCGCGCTGCCGGAGAATGTGCCAGATACCGCAGCGCGGTGTCCATCGATCCGAGCTGGGAAGGGTGGAAGTCACGCCGCAGGTAGCGGGGGAGCTCGGTGAAAAACACCGTCCAGCTCGGGATCACCCCGCGCCGGGTGGCGCGCAGAAACTGCCACAGCCAGAACCGGCCCTTGTCCGGCGAGGGATCGCTTCGATAGAGGTAGGCGGCCGAGAACACGAACAACGGCAGCAGCGTCGCGGCGGCCAGTAGCGCGGTTCGGATCCGGCGGGCGTAACCGCCGTCCAGATGCATGTAGGCGTCGAAGACGACGCTGCGGTGCTCGACCTCCTCGGCGCCGTGCCAGCGCACCAGATCCAGCATCGCCGGATGCATGCCCCTGGCTTCGAGGATCTCGGCATTGAGCAACCATTCCCCCAGCACCGCGGTGTAGTGCTCCATACCGGCGAACAAGCCCAGCCGCTCGTGGAGCCATTGCTTTCTCGCGCGACCGCTCAAACCGTGGTCTCCGAGGACCCTGTCGACGAGCCAGGCGATGCCGGCGACGTAGGAGTTCACATCCAGCCCGATGGACTGCAGGTGGCGGCGAGCCGCGTCATGGCTGTCGGCGTGCATCGTCTCCTGCCCGATGAAGCCCACCACCTCTTCGCGCAGCCGCGGGTCATCGATGCTGGGCAGTGCCTCGGACAGGGCTGCGGCCATCGCCCGCTCTCCCTCGGGCAAGACCAGGTGCATGACGTTGACGATGTGGGTGGCCAGCACCTCGCCGGGGATGTAGTGCATCGGCACCGAATCGAAGTCGAAACGCACATCGCGTGCGTTGATCGCGTGCGCTTCGTCGCGGTAGGGGCGCTTCGTCGCGCCATCGGTGTGAGCCATGCCACCAAACTACACA
This sequence comes from Nocardia sp. MDA0666, assembly GCF_003023875.1. Lineage (NCBI taxonomy): Bacteria > Bacillati > Actinomycetota > Actinomycetes > Mycobacteriales > Nocardiaceae > Nocardia > Nocardia sp. MDA0666. The sequence goes on along the minus strand of NZ_PYHT01000015.1, from coordinate 105,906 downwards.
GCAACAAAATACATTGCACTGTTGCGGCAACATATTTGCCACACCTGTTGCAGCGGTGGTCGTTTCTGTTAGCGTGGAACCGTGACCGCCGCCCCGGAAACCGCTGCGACCCGCACCGATGCCGACAGCATGGAGGCGCGGATCCTGGACGCCGCACTGGCGCGATTCGAAAAGGTCGGGGTCAAGAAGACCACCATCGAAGACATCGCGCGCCAAGCGGGGCTGGACCGGGTCACCGTCTATCGGCGCATGGGTTCGCGCGACGACCTGGTCCAAGCCGTTATCAGCCGTGAAGTGGCCACGGTGCTCGCCGAGATCACCGCGCTCGCCGAGAGTCACGACATGATCGAGGACCTCGTCGCGGCCGTCTTCGTCACTGTGATCACCCGCTGGCGCACCCATCCGCTCGTCGCGACGATGCTCAGTGTCGAACCCGACCGGGTCGTGTCGAAACTGACCCTCGACGGCGGCAAGCAAACCTTCGATATGACCGTCGCGGCTACCACGCTGATGCTCGAGCGGGCCGTCGCACGCGGGCTGCTACCCGCCGAGCGTGATCTGGCGGCTCGCGCCGAGGTCGTCTGCCGCATCGTGCACTCGATGATCCTCGCCCCTCACGGCGTCGTCGACCAACTGCTCACCGAGAGCGATCTCGCCGAGTACGCGCACCGCTACCTCGCCCCGATCCTGGCCGAACCCCGGTAATCAGCCCTGCCGCCCGACGCCGCCTGCCCGCCGAGACGGCGGCGCGACCGCGTATCCGTCACGGCCCGAGGAACAACCGTTCGCACGGTAGACGTGGAGGCCGGTGTTCGCCACGCGGATTGCTGATCACCTCGAGGGTGCACCAGCGCGATTTCATCCAATCGTGGAGGAAATTGTCCAAGGCCGCCGCCGAGACCACATAGTCGAAGCGACTGCCGCGCAACCACAGCCGCAGATACACATCACCGCCAGGCTCCAGCGCACCGAACCCGTGGCACCGGCGGTCCGTCGCCGACGGCGCTGCTGACCGCTCCGCCGAAATATTGCCACACCAGCAGGGCGTGGGCCGCCCAGGCCGATGGACCTGCCCGAGAGTCGAGGTCGCCGCCGGAGCACAAGTGTGTAGACAACCAGCCGGGTCGTGACTGGCGACAGGTCGCGTCTCTGCTGTCAGTGCCATAAGGCCTCACCGTCAGGGGTGCTGGTCGTGTCATCAGAGGAATCGATACCTATGCTATAACGCAACAAAATGAGTTGCAATGTTGCTCGGAACAGTGAGGGTTTTCCGCCCAATCTGTCCTATACCCCTGGGGTGGGCTTGTCCCTGGCGAGCGTCCGCGGCGATGGCCGGACCGGCGTGGGCTGGACTACGCGCCGACCAGTACCCGCGGGGTACGGTCGTCCGGAATGACTCGACCATGGCGTATTTGTCCGAGACTCCGCGCCTGACGTACCGCTCGTCCGAGCGATTCGCCATTGATGGGAAGGCTCGCCGGACCTGGACGGCGGCGGTGGGGGATCATCCCTCTTCGGAGCCTGACCCAGTTTCCTCGGATGGAAAGAGATCGGACATGGACGTTCAAAGCATCATCAGCTTGCTGCTCAGTGCGGGCAGCAGTGTTCTCAGCCTCGGAAGCAGCGTGCTGAGCCTCTGACCACTTTCCGACGCCCGGCGTTTCCGCGTGCCAGGGCCCGGCCGTGGTGTGAAGCGGGTATTACCGGCGGCCAGACACCGGTTTTCTGGCCATTATGCGAGGCGAGAGAATCGTTCGAGAACGCCACTCGCGCAACACCGCCGAGAATCTGCGTCATTGCCTACGCGAGCTGAACCGGCGCGGTATCGACCCGGAGCAGCTCCGAATCACGGTGGTAACCAGTAACTTCACGTCTCCGGACTGCCGGGCTGACCCGCCGCCTCGGTATCGATGCCCAGTGCCGAGGTCTCGGGCCGCCGCTTATTTCCTGCCCGCCGCTTTCTTGCGCGAATTCGTCGCGGCATTGCCGGCGCAGCCACATCACGGTCGCGTTCTCGCTTCTGGTCGTCCTGCTGGCCGTGATGGCCCTGCCGTGAACACAGGGCCGTGCCTCACGGCGGACGGGTGATCCGATCACGCGGCCTGAGACCTCTGCGATCGAACCACCGCTCGAATCGTCAACCATCAAGTGGCACAACAAAGCCCGACCTGCGTCGATCCGGATAGGCTTGCCGGTACCGCCGTTCGATCGAAGTCGACACAGCGGTGGTGATCTACTGGATTCATGATGGCACGGGAAACTCCGGCGACGCTCATCGAGGCACTGCTGGCGGGCCCACGCGGTCGTCGTCTTCTCCTCGAGTACGCGCGCATCGCCGACGAGCGTGCGTGTGTCGAACACGCGCAGGACTCCTTCTGCTCCGGAGTGTTCTATGCCGCTCACCAACTCGATGCGGGAGGCGGAACCGCATGCGTCATCTACGGGCCCGGCGCCGACCAGCCCCTCCCGCGGGTCCCGCCCGAAGAAGTCGCGCGACTGCTGGCGGACGTGCCGCTGCCCGATGTGACGAAAAAGGACCTGCATACCTCGCTCGCGGCGACCACTGATTCCGCCCGGTACTGGCAGGAACCCGAAGGTGAAGATGTTCTCGCTATGACGGACCCGATGCTTCGAGAACTGCGACGCGTCGCCGAACACATCGGTGCGTCGGAGCACGCCCGGTGGTGGACCACCGGCGTTGTTCGCGACGAGCAGTGGTCAGTGGGGTGGGGCAAGCGGCGCGACAGCGTTCCTCCGGTCGGGAAAGTGCTCACCGCATGGCTGGGCGGGGTGATTGCGGAGGAGAAACGCGCGGCGCGGGAACGCCTCACCGATCCGACAGCCGCCTACTCCGGTGTGTGGTGGTCGTCGCCGCTCGGTGTTCCGTGCTCGACGCGGACACTCGATGACGGTTCGCCCGCGTCTCTGTGGTTCGTCGAAGACTCCGCGGGTGAGAATCGTGCCTGGGCTCGACGACAGATCATCCCGGCAGACATCGATGTGTTCGAAATCGACGGCGCCGCCGCCTGGGCGCACCTGTGTCGGCGGTTCCCGCTCGAGGTCACGGCGCAGAAACGCCACGACTGGTACCGCACCACGGGCCGCGACGGACGGTGGGTTGTGCCCGACTGGCATGCCGTAGCCGAGGAGTACGGGGGAGTGCACCTCACCGTCGTCGGCTATCTCGCGGCTGCGGGCATCGCTATCGGTGTCGACGGTGATACGGCGTCGGTGATCGCGGGATGGGCACCCGACGAAGCGTTCTGGCTCACCGATGACGTCCGCGCCGATGGTGACATCGTCGAATGGGCGCGCGACGATATCAACGAGACGTGGTCCGGCAGCCGAAGCGGGGCTGGTGGATGCAGTGCGAATTGCGGCCACAGCTGATGTGCTGCAAGGTATTTCGGTGATGGCAAGACGCCTGATCGACAGGCTCGCCGCGGCCGCGGCGCCGGTAGACCGGTGCTGCCGAGTGCTGGGGGTAGCCCGGCAGAATTACTACAAGGCCGAACGGCGTGTAGGTCCGTATGAATCGGCGTCCGCTAGTGAAAAAAATAAGCTCTTGCCGTATCGAAATGCATCTGAACTGCGGGTTTGCTATTCATCGAAACGGGGCAGACGGGGGTGGGTGACGAACTGACTCAGTCTACTTGCGTAGCGACCGCATCTGGCATTGCGCCGCCTCCCTGCAGTACGAAGACCGGAACCAGGAAGCCATCTGGTCGGCCAATGTCGACGGCACCGCGAACGTGCTGAGGCCGGCCGAGGTACTGGGCGGGCCCGCGTTGGTTTTGATCTGGATTGGGGCCATCGACGGTCGATGTGTTCGGGTTGCGGAGCGTTCGGCCCCCGGTGTAGGAAACCGCAGGTCATCGGCCTGCGGTTTCTTTGTTGTCTGGCATTGCGCGCACGTGTGCTTGTGGTCGAGGCATCCAGGGGACGTTGATGCTCCTGCGATTCGGGCAGACGGGAGATCAACGCGCTTGCGCGTGGATGGGCTGGTCAGCCGTCCACAGTGGTTGGAGCATGTGCCAGTCGGCGGGGTGGGCGGCGATTCCGGCGGCGAACCGGTCGGCCAGAGCCTGCGTGGTCTGCTGTACTCCGCCGGTGGTGCCGATCGGTGCGCCGACGTGAAATCCCCAGCCGGTCGGAGTGAACCAGCAATGTACCGGCAGCAGCGGTGCGCCGATGTCGATCGCCAGCCGGGCCGGACCGGCGGGCATGCGTGCCGGTTCACCGAAGAAGCTGACCGGCACTCCGGCGCCGGTCAAATCGCGTTCACCGAGCAGCCCGACTGTCCGTCCCTCGCGCAGGCGCGCGGTCAGCAGCTCGAACGGTGGGGCAGCGCCACCGGTGAGCGGGACGATCTCGAAACCCAAACGTTCACGGAACCGGACGAAGCGCCGGAACAGTGATTCCGGCCGCAGTCGCTCGGCGACGACAGTGGGTGAACCTACCCGTTGCACCAGCCAGATCCCTGCCACCTCCCAGTTGCCGCTGTGCGGCAACGCCAGCACCGCGCCGTGTCCGCGGGCGAGCGCCTCGTGGATATGTTCGAGGCCGGTGGCCGAGGAGTCGACGGTCTCGGCCAGCCGCATCGGATCCATCGATGGCAACCGGAAAGTTTCGCACCAGTAGCGTGCGTAGGAGCGCATGCTCGCGCGCACGAGGTCGTCCGGCACCCGCGAGGGGGTAGTGCCCAGCACTCTGGCCAGGTTGCGCCGTAGCTGAACCGGACCACCGTCTCTGGTCGCACGATCGGCCGCGAGACCGAACAGGCCCAGCGCCCACTGCTGCGGCAGGGTACGTACCAACTGCCAACCGGCCGCGTAGCCGAGATCGAGTGCGCGACCCTTCAAGGTCAACGCTGGTCCTCGGAGCTCCATCGGCGTACCGCCTCCGCTCGTGTGGTGCGATCTCGTCGTTCTGCCGGGCTGATCATCAGCAGTTCCTCCACGGTGGAGACGTTGCCGGTGGGGGATGCGGCGGTCATCGCGGCGAAGGCCTGATGGTCGTCGGTAAAGGGTGGGTCACCAGGATAACCAGTCGACGGTCGCGAGTGCCCAGCATATCGATCGTGTTGACGGTGCCGTTGCGGTGGCCTTCGAGACGGACAACCAACCCCTCGATGACCAGATCGCTGGGCGCGCTCGTCCACTCACCGAGGCGGTAGGTGACCCGGCGGCCTCGGCCGAGCCGACCTGTCACGGTGGCCGGCAGCGCGGGCAGTTCGATCCGATTCTGGGTGTGTTGTCGTTGCCGCCGTTAACGCCGCAGTGGAGGCGATCGAAATATCGAGCGACAGTGAGGCCATCGGGAGACGGGAAACGAATGAACAGGACGACAGTTGTCGCGACACGCGCCATTGTTGCCGCAGCCGTGGTGTCAGGTTTCGCGGCACTGCTCGGCCCCGGTGTGGCCGACGCTGCGCCGCAGGACTGTGCGGTATCGCGGGATCTATTCGGTGCGTCGGCGACGTGTCACGACGACGGCCCCGCTGGTCGGGAGTACGCGCTGATCGTCGAGTGTTTCGGTCTGCACGGCATCCCCGGCGCGTTTCCGCTCATGGCCGTCGGCCCCTACGAGGGGTCGTGGAATGGTTCCTTCGGCCCGTCCGGCCAGGGCACGGCCTCGTGCCTGGGCCCGATGAGCGTGGGGACGACGACGAACGCTTACGTGAAGATCTATCGGGAGTGATCTCGGCACCCGCGGTCCACACGACGGACAACATCATCAGGCGACGACCCGATCCGCTCTGCGGAGCAAATCGATTGGGGGAGTGAGAGATCCGTACAGGGGCGACGGAGTCACGCATTAATTGAGCGGCCTTTCGGAGGCTGCCTCATCGCCACCTTCACGGGCGGCACGGACGACGGTGTCAGCGCGCGTTCAGCCATTCCCACGCCGCCGCAACCGATTCCGCGCACTCGACGCCTTCGGGCACCGGTGGCCGATCGACGACCACGACCGGAATGCCGCACCGACGGGCAGCGGTCAGCTTGGCCGCGGTGAGGTCGCCGCCGCTGTCCTTGGTCACCATCGCGGAGATGCGATGCTCGCGCAGCAGATCGACCTCCTGTGCCACGGTGAACGGGCCACGGGCGAGAAGCAGAAGATGCTGCGGCGGAACGGGTCCGGTGGGCGGATCGATGGCCCGGATGAGAAACCACGGCTCACCGAGCTCGGCGAAGGAACCCACGCCCTGGCGGCCGATGGTGAGGAAGACGCGGTCGAATGCGGTCACGGTGCGGGCGGCCGCGGCCAGATCCGGCACCCGCGACCACCGGTCACCGGGTTGTTCGGACCAGCCTGGCCGGCGTAGGTGCACGATCGGCACCCCGTCCGCTCGTGCCGCGGCGGCCGCATGCGAGGAGATGGTGCCGGCGAAGGGATGGGTGGCGTCGACGACCGCGTCGATCGCATTGTCCGCCAGCCATTTCCGTAGCCCCTCGGTGCCGCCGAAGCCGCCGATGCGCACCGCGCCGGCAGGCAGGACGGGTTCGCGCACCCGGCCGGCGAGCGAGGAGACGATGTCGAATCCTCGCTCGCCGGAGGCGATATCGGCGAGCTGCCGGGCTTCCCGGGTGCCGCCGAGAATCAGAACCTTCAGTGTCGCAGCACTTCCGGTGTCAGTTACCGCTGAAGTAGGCGAAGGCCGAGTCGATCAGCGGCTGGCCGCCCGCGACCAGCAGGCCGATCACACCGCCCAGAACCGCGCCCGGAATCGAGCCGACGCCGATGAAGATCAGCCCGACCAGGAACCCGATCACCGCGCCGACCGCGGCGCCCAGCGAGGCGTGCTGCAGCTCGGAGAAGAACCAGTCCTGACCGGAGATGTTCTTCACCGACGAGATCGGCTGCCCCTGCGGGGTCAGCGTCAGGCTGGTGCCGTCCTCGTTCACCGCGGCGGCGACGGTTGTGCCGTTGGGCCCCTTGGCCGAGAGCGGGTAGCTCATCACCACGGCGCCCTTGTCGTTGGTCAGGGTGACCGCCGACTTGTCCGAGGCGAGGGCGAACTTGCCACCCGTCACCGTGGTGACGATCTTGTTGCCCATATCGGCGAGTTCGGTGGTGTAGCCGACACCCTGGTCCGTGCCGTGCACGGCCGGGCTCTGCTGGGTCTGAACCTGGCTCGGCGCCGGCGCGGGCGCGGCAGGCTCGGCGTAAGCGGTACCGTAGGCGATGCTCGTCGCCGCGATGGCGATCAGCGAGGTGCCGACAATGTTGGTGAATCTCATCTATTTCCCATCGGATCGATCACCCGACATAACGATCGGATTATGCTAACCCGAAACATTTCCGCAGGTCAGCCGGTTGCCGCCTGTGGGAATCGGATCAGAATCGTTACTTTACCGTCACTTTGGCGATCCAGGTACTCCAGCCGCTGGGAGTTGTCGAACGCCTTGCGCTGAAACCCGCGCCCGAAGCTCCCCGCGTCGCTGGAGACGAACGGCAGGTCCGCGCGTTCGTCTGCGCTCGGCGTTCGCGGCGGCCGTGTCCGGCTGCCGTCCTACCGGTCGGCCGCGACCGACGCCGTGTTGTCCCGTACTGCCTGCCCGTACCGCCGTGAGGTGAAAACCCGTGTCCCCTGCGGGGTTTCGACGGTGGCGGTGGTGGATGCGCCGATGATGAGCAGCGTGCGCATGTCGACCTCGTCCGGGTTCAGCTCGGCGAGGGTCGTCACGCGCACCGATTCGGTCGGCCCACCGACGTCGCGGCCGAGGACGACCGGGGTGTCCGGGCCGCGGTGTTCGAGGACGAGCTCGCGCAGTGCGCCCACCTGCCACCGTCGCTGGGTGGAGGCCGGGTTGTAGATCGCGATCGCCATATCGGCGGCGGCGACCGCCGAAATGCGTTGTGCCACGGTCTCCCACGGTTTGAGGCGGTCCGAGAGCGAGATCATCGCGAAATCGTGGCCGAGGGGCGCGCCGATGCGGGCGGCGACGGCACTGGCCGCGGTGACGCCGGGCAGTACCCGCACGGGCACGTCACGCCATTGCGGATCCGCGGATTCCTCGACGACCGCGGCGGCCATCGCGAAAACACCGGGATCGCCGGAGGACACGACAACCACGCGGGCTCCGGACTTCGCCAGATCCAAGGCCATGGCGGCGCGTTCGGATTCGACCCGGTTGTCGCTGAGATGGCGGCGCTGCCCCGGGCGGACGGGCACCCGATTCACGTAGGTGGTGTAGCCGACGATGTCGGTCGCCGCCGCGAGGGCGCGGGTGACCTCGGGCGTGGTCCACTGCGGGGAGCCGGGTCCCAGTCCCACGACCACGACCTCGCCCACCTCGGGAGCGGGGGAGGCGGGCGAATCCTCCTGGGCCGCAGCGGGTTCGGTGGTGGTGAACGGTATTTCGGTGGTCGGGGCAGGTCCGGGTACCACGGTGATGGCGAAATACGGCACGTCGGCGTCGGAGACGTCGGCGGCGCGCAGGATCCGCTGCCGCCCAGTGCTGGCGCGTTCCACGTAGTAGGCGTCGTCGAGGCGACCGGCCTTCGACAGCGCTTGCCGCACACCGGGATAGGTGCGGCCGAGTTTCATGATCGCCGCGGCGTCGGCGTCGGCGAGGCGTTCGGCGAGCTGATCCGGCGTCATGGTCCCGGGCAGCACCGTCAGCACCTGCTCACCCTCCACCAACGGTGTGCCGAGCGCGGCCGAGGCGGCACTGACCGAGGTGATGCCCGGGATGATCTCCGCGGGGAACCGGTCGGCCAGGCGCCGATGCATATGCATGTACGAGCTGTAGAACAGTGGATCGCCGGCCGCCAGCAGCGCGACGGTGCGGCCGGCGGCCAGATGGCCGGCCAGCAGGTCGGCGGCGCGTTCGTAGAATTCATCGATCGCGCCCTGATAGCCGCCCGGATGGTCGGTGGTCTCGGTGGTCACCGGATAGACGAGATGTTCCTCCAGCTGGCCGGGCCGCATATACGGCGCCGCGATCGAGCGCGAGATGCTGCGACCGTGGCGGGCGCTGTGGAAGGCGATGACATCGGCCGATTCGATGATGCGGGCCGCCTTCACCGTCACCAACTCCGGGTCGCCGGGGCCGAGACCCACACCCCACAGCTTTCCGGGCGCGCTCATTCCTGCTCACTCGCGATCGCGTTGAGGGCGGCGGCGGTGATGGCGCTGCCGCCGCGCCGGCCGTGCACGGTGAGGTATTCGACGTCGCCGTATTCGGCCAGGGCCTGTTTGGATTCGGCGGCGCCGACGAAGCCCACCGGGATTCCCAGCACCGCGGCGGGGCGGGGCGCGCCCGCGTCGAGCATGTCCAGCAGATGGAACAGCGCGGTCGGGGCGTTGCCGATCGCGACCACGGCACCGTCGAGCCGATCACGCCACAGTTCCAGTGCCGCAGCCGATCTCGTATTGCCCATTTGCTGTGCGAGCTGCGGTACGCGCGGATCGGCGAGCAGGCACAGCACGTCGTTGCCGGCGGGCAGTCGTTTGCGGGTGACGCCGGAGGCGACCATGGTGGCGTCGCACAGGATCGGCGCGCCGCCGCGCAGGGCGGTGCGGGCCGCCGCCACGACCTGCGGGGTGTGGGAGATATCGGTGGTCAGATCGACCTGTCCGCACGCGTGGATCATGCGCACCACCACCTGCGCGACATCGGCCGGGAACCGCGCCAGATCGGCTTCGGCCCGGATCGTCGCGAACGAGCGCCGATAGATCTCGGCCCCGTCGGTGAGGTAGCTGGTACGCACATCGGACATGGGCATCACCCTAGCGGTGGGAATCCGGGCCCCGAGCGGCACCGTGGGCGAGGCACCGCCCGGTCCGCTACCTCGGGCGCCCGGCCCGCGACCTCAGAACGGCAGCCGGGCCCGCCACGGCGATTCGGCAGGATCGTGCAGGGGATTGGCGAAGACGAGGTAGCGGAACAGGGCCAGCGCCCCGGTGAGCAGTAGCACCGCTAGCGGGACTTCGGCGAGCGCGGCCGTCGCGATCGACACCCGGATGTCGTCGGGTCCGGCGGTCGTCGTGTCGAACCAGGCGTCGGCGAGCAGCAGCACTCCGGTGCCGAAGGCGGGCAGGATGAGCAGTGCCCGGCGCCGCCAGCCGAGATAGGCGGTGGTCGTCATCATCACCACCAGCAGAATGTCGAATCCGATCCACACGAGGGACCAGTTGTTCGCGCTGTACTCCGGCGGCAGCGTGAGTCCGAGATAGACCAGCCACGGGATCATCGCGACCGAGCCGCCGACCATCAGCGACAACCGCAGCCCGCGCGCCACGCGCACACGGCGGGGATTCGGCCGTACCCGGTCCGGCCGCAGGCGCGCGACCAGTTCGAGCCGCTGGGCGAGCGAAAGCTCCTCGATCTGCGCATCGGAGAGCAGGGCGGCGGTGGACGGCTGTGGGGCGGACGGGTCCATCGATTCAGTGTGCGCGAACCCCAGGGACGAGGTGTAGCGAGTCGCCGCGAATCGGAGGGAGTTCGTCCCGATGATCGCACCCTCGGCCGGGGAGGCCGGACTGCGGATGGCCGTGGCCGAAGGTGCGCAGTCGGAGTCGCGGCGGTGTGAGTCTCAGCGATCCGCGCGGGGCCCGGTGATGCGATAACCGCCGGCTTCGGCGACCACCTCGGTCACCGGCCCGGCCGGACGTCCGCATTGCCGATCGCACCCGGACCAGTGCTGTCGCCCGGCGACGACCACCTGATCGGCCGCGACGCCGGACAGGTCCGGGGCCGGGGCGCCGACCGGCAGCACCCGCCCGGAGGCGACGGCGTCGGCGGCATCGGCTCGCACGTCGGTGAGTGATTTCGCGCAGCCCGGCCGCCCGGCGCATGCGGTCACCGCCAGCCACGGTGAGTTCGCGTCGAAGATCAGGCTCATCGGTGCCAGCACCCGCACCACCTGCTCGGCCGTCCACTCGTCCATATCGGCTATGACCAGACTGCGCCAGGGGGTGATCAGAATCGGATGTTCCACCGCCGCGACGAATTCCGCGGTCCGGGCCGGGAGCGCGCCGAGGGGCACCGCCGCCCCGAGCGCGACCCGGTCGTCGGCCTGGGTGAGCCAGCCGATCGGAATATCGTGGCGGGCAACGAAATCCATCGGTTCGGCGATCGGTTCCAGAGCCAGTTCGGTCAGGATCCGAGCCGGGCCGTCGGCGACCTCGTGCAGCCGCCACTGTTCGCCGCGCACCCGCTGGAAGCTCTGTGCGGCGGCCAGCATCGTGTCCACCGCCTGGTCCGCGCCGATGCGCGCGCCCGAATCGCGCCCGGCCAGAACCAGCGCGAACTCGGCCTCATCGGTGGCGTGGACGCCGATATCGCCGCCGAGACCACTGATGTCGCCGCGGCCGTCGTCGAGGGTGAACAGCACGCGCCCGGGCAGCGCGGCCAATTCCGGGGCCGCCCGCAGCCCCGCGTCGAGTTGCGCGGCCAGCGGATGCACATCACTCCAGCCGCCCGACCGGCCCGACAGCGGCGAGGCCACGATGTTGCGCACCCGCTCGTGGCTGGGCGCCGGCAGCAGATCGGCGTGCTCGAGCCGCTCGGCCAGTGCCGCGGCGTCGTGCATCTGCCGCAACTGCACATTGCCGCGCGAGGTCAGTTCGATGCTGCCGTTGCCGAGCTCGCCGGCCGCCGCGGCCAGCGCGCGCAGTTGGTCGGGGGTGACCGCGCCGCCGGGCAGCCGGATCCGGGCCAGCGGACCGTCGGCGGCCTGATGCAGGCGCAGGACACCGGGGCAGGAGTCGGGAGCGGAGCGCGTCATGATGTCCCCAGCCTACGAGCCGGGCGTGCCCGGAATGCGGCCGGTGCGTCCGAGGCCGGGCTGGTCAGTGACCGCGGCGCAGGCGCAGCCGGTGACGCGCGGCGTGCGGCGCGTGGGACGGTTCGAGTGTGGCGCCCGGCCAGGAGGAATCCCACAGCACGCTCGGGCCGGTGTGGTGGGCGGTCCGGTCGTAATAGGCGGTCGCGCCGAACAGGCTGATACCGCCGACGAAGGCGCCGGCGCAGACAGCGCCCGCGACGAGGGCCCAGCCGAGATGTCCGCTGCCGGCGGCGGTCAGCCCCATCGCCAGGGTGCCGAAGCCGATCAGAACGCAGAAGTAGCTGGTCCAGGCGACCATACGGTTGCGCCGCACCCAAGGCGGGGTGGCGGGCATGGGATCACCGATCCTTCGGGGTATCCCTGTCCCGGGCGCTGATCACGGCCTTCCACAGCTGATCGTCGACGTAACTGTCCGACAACAGGTGTGGGTTGTCGTGGCGCTCGTGGTGGTCGCGGCGGACCGTGGACTCGAAGACCAGCAGCCCGAAGATCGCGACCGCCGCGCAGGCGCCGGCGGCGACGAGCAACAGCCCGCCGTGGCCGCCCGCCGCAGCGGCCAGAGCCATTGCCAGCAATGCAACAGCAATCATCATGCATGTAATTCCCGACCAGGCGGCAAAGCGGTTCCGCCTGCTCCATCCCGGTGTGTTCGGCATATTCACAGCGTACGCCGCGGAGTCGGATCGGAAAATACCGGTCACAGCAGTGCGATAGCATCCGGAGGCTCGCCGATACGAGGAAAGCCGGTGCAATTCCGGTGCGGTCGCGCCACTGTGACAGTCAGACCCTCCGGGCGGGCGGCCGTATCCATCATGGGCGCGTCACCCGAGGAGAACCGTGATCCTGCTGCTGTCCACATCCGACACAGATCTGCTGTCCGCGCGCGCGAGCGGCGCCGAGTACCGGCTCGCCAACCCGGCCCGGTTGCTGGTGGAGGATCTGCCCGGACTGCTCGACGGCGCCGATCTGATCGTGGTCCGCATTCTGGGCGGCCGCCGCGCCTGGGAGGACGGCCTGGACGCGCTGCGCGCCAGCGGGATTCCGCTGGTCGCCCTGGGCGGCGAGATGGCGCCCGATGCCGAGCTGATGGAGTGCTCGACGGTCCCGGGTGGAGTCGCAGCGGACGCGCACAACTATCTCGCCGCGGGCGGGCCCGGCAATCTGCTGCAGCTGCGCAACTTCCTGTCCGACACGGTGCTGCTGACCGGTCACGGCTTCGAGCCGCCGGTCCAGCTGCCCTCCTGGGGTGAACTCGACCGGGCCCCGGAGGTGTTGTCCGGCAACGATTCCCGCCTCGCCGCCGCGCCGACGGTGGCCGTGCTGTACTACCGCGCCCAGCACCTGGCCGGGAATACGGCCTACGTCGAGTCGCTGTGCCGCGCGCTGGAACAGGCCGGCGCCCGCCCGCTGCCGCTGTACTGCGCGTCGCTGCGCAATGCCGAACCGGACCTGCTCGACACGCTGCGCCGCGCCGACGCGCTGGTGGTGACCGTGCTGGCCGCGGGCGGCACCAAACCCGCGACCGCCGCCGCCGGCGGCGACGACGAGGCCTGGGATATCGGCGCGCTCGCCGACCTGGATGTGCCGATCCTGCAGGGCCTGTGCCTGACCAGCGGCCGGGACCAGTGGGCGGACAACGACGACGGGCTCTCGCCACTGGACGTCGCCACCCAGGTCGCGGTCCCGGAATTCGACGGGCGGATCATCACGGTGCCGTTCTCGTTCAAGGAGTTCGACGCCGACGGTCTGTCCACCTATGTGCCCGACCCGGAGCGGGCGGCGCGGGTCGCGGGCATCGCGGTGCGCCACGCGCGGCTGCGGCATCTGCCCGTGGCACAGCGGCGGATCGCGCTGATGCTGTCGGCGTATCCCACCAAGCATGCCCGCATCGGCAATGCCGTCGGGCTGGACACCCCCGCGAGTGCGATCCGGCTGCTGACCGAGATGCGTACGGCCGGTTACGATCTCGGCGCGGCAGGTGAGGTGCCGGGGCTTGAGGAGCGCGACGGCGACGCGCTCATCCACGCGTTGATCGCCGCCGGTGGCCAGGATCAGGACTGGCTCAGTGCGGAACAGTTGGAGGGCAACCCGATTCGCATCGGCGCCCGGCAGTACTCGGCCTGGTTCGATACCCTGCCCGAGGAGCTGCGCACCGCGGTCGTGGCGGCGTGGGGGCCGCCGCCGGGCGAGTTGTTCGTCGACCGCTCCGCCGATCCGGACGGCGAAATCGTCATCGCCGCACTGCGTTTCGGAAACATCGTGCTGCTGGTGCAGCCGCCGCGCGGCTTCGGCGAGAATCCGGTCGCGATCTACCACGATCCGGATCTGCCGCCCAGCCACCACTATCTGGCGGTGTACCGGTGGCTGTCCGCGGCGGCCGACGAGGGCGGGTTCGGCGCCGACGCGATGGTGCACCTGGGCAAACACGGCAATCTGGAATGGCTGCCGGGCAAGACGCTCGGCATGTCGGCGGCCTGCGGCACCGATGCCGCCCTCGGCGATCTGCCGCTGATCTATCCGTTCCTGGTCAACGATCCCGGCGAGGGCACCCAGGCCAAGCGCCGCGCCCACGCCACACTGGTCGACCATCTCATTCCGCCGATGGCGCGTGCGGAAACCTACGGCGATATCGCGCGCCTGGAACAACTGCTCGACGAGCACGCCAACATCTCGGCGCTGGATCCGGCCAAACTGCCCGCGATCCGCCAGCAGATCTGGACCCTGATGCGGGCCGCGAAGATGGACCACGACCTCGGGCTGGAAGAGCGGCCGGACGAGGACACCTTCGACGACATGCTGCTGCACGTCGACGGCTGGCTGTGCGAGATCAAGGACGTGCAGATCCGCGACGGCCTGCACATCCTGGGCCAGGCACCCGCCGGAGAGGGCGAACTGGATCTGGTGCTGGCCATGTTGCGCGCCCGCCAGCTGTGGGGCGGCGAGGTCGCGGTGCCGGGGCTGCGCGAGGCGCTGGGGCTCGACGAATCCGGGGAGGAATCACGCGAGCGCGTCGACGTCGTCGAGCAGCGCGCCCGGCAGCTGCTGGCCGCACTGCAGGCGGCGGAGTGGTCGCCGGAGGCGGTCGGGGAGCTGGTGGCCCGCTACGAACCCGGTGCTCCGGACACTCTCGCCGCCGTCTTGCGTTTCGCCGCGACCGAGGTCGTGCCCCGGCTGCGGCAGACCGGAGTCGAGATCGAGCGGATTCTGCACGCCCTGAACGGCGGTTTCATCCCGGCCGGCCCGAGCGGCTCGCCGCTGCGCGGTCTGATCAACGTGTTGCCGACCGGGCGGAACTTCTATTCCGTGGATCCGAAGGCGGTGCCGTCGCGGCTGGCGTGGGAGACCGGGCAGGCGATGGCGGATTCGCTGCTGGAGCGCTACCGCGCCGACCACGGCGACTACCCACGCTCGGTCGGGCTCTCGGTGTGGGGCACCTCGGCCATGCGGACCGCCGGTGACGATATCGCCGAGGTGTTCGCGCTGCTGGGTGTGCGGCCGGTGTGGGACGAGGCGAGCCGCCGCGTCACCCGCCTGGAGGTGATCGACCTGGCCGAACTCGGCCGCCCGCGCATCGACGTCACCGTCCGGATCTCCGGCTTCTTCCGCGACGCGTTCCCGCACGTGCTGGCGCTGCTCGACGACGCGGTCCGGCTGGTCGCCGAGCTGGACGAACCGGCGGAGTCGAATTACGTTCGCGCGCATACCGATTCGGATCTGGCCGAGCACGGTGACCGGCGTCGTGCCACCACCCGGATCTTCGGCTCCAAACCCGGCACCTACGGCGCCGGCCTGCTGCAGCTGATCGACTCCAAGAGCTGGCGCACCGACGACGACCTGGCCCAGGTGTACACCACCTGGGGCGGCTACGCCTACGGCCGTGGTCTGGACGGCGCGCCTGCCGCCGACGATATGCGCGCCGCCTACCGGCGCATCGCGGTCGCGGCCAAGAACACCGACACCCGCGAGCACGACATCGCCGATTCCGACGACTACTTCCAGTACCACGGCGGTATGGTCGCCGCCGTCCGCGCGTTGACCGGCAAGAATCCCGAGGCCTACATCGGCGATTCGACGCGTCCCGACGCCGTGCGCACCCGCACCCTCTCCGAGGAGACCACCCGGGTGTTCCGCTCCCGCGTGGTCAATCCGCGCTGGCTGGAGGCGATGCGCCGCCACGGCTACAAGGGCGCGTTCGAGATGGCCGCGACGGTCGACTACCTGTTCGGCTACGACGCCACCACCAATGTCGTCGCCGACTGGATGTACGAAAAGCTCTCGGAGAGCTACGTATTCGACGATGTGAACCGCAAGTTCATGACGGAGTCGAATCCGTGGGCGCTGCACGGTATCGCCGAACGACTGCTCGAGGCTGCCGAACGCAAACTGTGGGAGACCCCGCAGCCGGAAACTCTGGACCGGCTGCGGCAGATCTACCTCGAAACCGAGGGCGAACTGGAGTAGCGCGACCGGGTGCGGCCGCTACGTCGGCGGGCGCACCGGATCCTGCGCCGCGCGGCGGATGTGCGAGGTGCGAGTTCGGCCCTACCGTGGGGATATGACCTGGAACGAACTCGCGCAGCAGAAGTACGTCCTGCTCACCACCTACAAGAAGGACGGCACGCCGGTCGCGGCCCCGGTCTGGGTGGCTCCCGACGGCGACCGGCTGGTGGTCTGGACCAATCCGAAGACCTGGAAGGTGAAGCGGCTGCGCCGCAACGCCGCGGTGACGGTCCAGGCCTGCGACGCCCGCGGCCGGACATCCGGATCGCCGGTGAGCGCGGGTACGGCGCGCATCCTCGATGCGGACGGGACCGAACGGGTCCGCGATCTCGTGGCCCACAAATACGGCGTGATCGGCACGGTGCTGATCCGCGGGCACAAGCTGATCTTCGGTAAGGATCGCTCGGTCGGACTGGCGATCACCGCCGAACCGGCGGGGGAGTAATCGCCGCCGAATCAGGCTGGTGCAGCGGTGATTTCGATGCCGATCGTGCCCTTGCGTCCGCGTCGCAGCACGCTGCCGGTCACGATCAGCCAGCCCATGATCGAGTACTTGCGCTTGATCAGCTGCCGGGTCCGGTCGCTGTCCTGCTCGTCGAGCACGCGGGCGGTGCCGCGCACGATCTCCCCGTGCGGCTTGCCGGATACGCTGCACGGCTGCAGGGTGACGTCCGGATTGCGCCGCACCCGCTTGACCTTCCACGCGGCGGTCTCGGTCCAGACGTACAACTTGGAATCGTCGAGCGCCGCCCACACCGGGGTCGCGACCGGCGTGCCGTCCTTCTTGTAGGTGGTGAGCAGAACGTAGTTCGCGGTACCCGCGGGCCCGAAAGGATTGTCCACGACTGCCGAGCCTAATCGGTCGAGCCCGGAGGCGGCAGCGGAGCGTCACCACGGAGGGCTCCCGGATCGGGCTCCGAACGACACTGCCCGATCGGTCGGGAGACCGACGTGAATCATGGCGTGTGCGTGAGGATTCGAGGACCGTCGTCGATGATGGCGACCGTATGTTCGGAATGTGCGGTGCGCGAGCCGTCGGCGGAGCGGATCGTCCACCCGTCCGGATCGGTGATGATGCGGTCGGTGGTGCGGGCGAACCAGGGTTCGATAGCGATGGTCAGGCCGGGGACGAGCCGCATGCCGCGCCCGGCGCGTCCGGCGTTGGGGATGTGGGGATCCTCGTGCATGGTGCGGCCGAGCCCGTGACCGCCGAATTCGGTGTTGACGGGGTAGCCGTGCCGTCGCGCGACCGCCGCGATGGCCGCGGAGATGTCGCCGAGCCGCCCACCCGGCTGCGCGACCTCGACGGCGGCGGCCAAGGCCTCCTCGGTGGCGGTGACCAGCCGGGCGTCCTCGGGATCGGCGGTGCCGACGATGGTGCTGACCGCGGCGTCGGCGACCCAGCCGTCGACCGAGACCGCCAGATCCATGGTCAGCACATCGCCGTCGCGCAGCCGGTAGTCGTAGGGCAGGCCGTGCAGGACCGCGTCGTTGACCGACAGGCAGACGGTGTTGCGGAACGGGCCGCGCCCGAACGAGGGCGCGTAGTCCCAGTAGCACGACACCGCTCCTCGTTCCCGGATGCGCCGGCGCACATGCTTTTCCAGATCGAGCAGGTTCACCCCGACCTCGGCTTTCTCCCGCAGCTCCGCGAGCACCTGGGCGACGAAGCGCCCGGCCACGCCCATCCGCTCGATCTCGGCGGCTGTCTTCAGTTCGACCACGAAACCTCCCTGGAATCGGTATTTATATACCGACTCTAACCGTAGCGGTATTTGAATACCAGCTCTATGCTGAGGGCATGGTTCGACTTCCGCTGACCCCGGCCCAGGTGGAGGCCGGTCGCCGCCTGGGTGCGCATCTGCGTGCGGTCCGAGGCGATAGAGACCCCGCGGAGATCGCCCGGGCGGCCGGCATCTCGCCGGAGACACTGCGCAAGATCGAATCCGGCCGGCTGCCCAGCCCGGCGTTCGGCACGGTCGTCGGACTCTCCGGTGCGCTGGGAATTCCGTTGCAGGAGTTGGCCGAGGTCTGGCAGTCCGCACGCCTGAGCGCCTCGGCCTGACGGTCCCGATCAGTTCTTCTCGGCGCGGAACAGGGGCAGGGCCGTGTCGGCGATCGCCTCCGGGGAGGGGAGTGCGGCGCGCGCCTCCGGCGGGCTCATTCGCGACTGGAGTGCCCGCTGATGTGCCGCGCCCACCACCAGCAGGGCCGCAGTGCGTGGCTCGGCGACGATGCGGTGGCGGGCGGAGAGGTGCCCGATCACCACATCCAGGGCGCGATGGGGGCCCAGATCGAAGTCGCGGCTGCGTTCGGAGTAGACCGCGCGCAATTCGGCATCGGATTCGATCGCCGCGATGACCGGTAGCGCGGCGCGGAAGAAGTCCTCCAGCACGATCACCAGGCGCACGAGATCGGTTCGCAGATCGGGCGATTCGGCCTCGTCCACCGAATGCGGGGGATCGGCGAGCATATCCTTCAGCGGTCGCAAATGATGCTGGATCACCGCTTGGAGCAGACCGGTGCGATCGCCGAAGTGATAGAAGATGCTCGATTCGGCGACCCCGGCGCGAGTGGCGATCTCCTTGGTGGTGAGCCGCGCGACCCCGGATGTCGTGAGGACTTCCTGTGCGGCGGCGATCACGGCCTCCCGCACCCCACTGCGCGGCCGCCCTCGGGTGCGTGCGGGCGGTTCGGTGGGCTCGGTGTGCTGGCGGGGCACCACATCTTCCTTCCGATCGGACGTGCTCTTGCAGTATGCCGCAACCCGTCGTATTTTCTGAGTAGGCACTCGAAAATACTGATCGGAGCTGTCGTCATGTCCACTTCCAGCACACCTCCCGCCACCGGCACCCCGGCCGTCGAGTCGGCGGGCCGCGGCCGGTTGCGCCTGCAGACGGCGGTCGACGCCGCCATGCGCGCGCTGCTGCGGTCGCCCTTGCATCGTCTGCTCAGCGCCAAATTGATGATCGTCACCGTGGTCGGCCGCAAAACCGGCCGCGTCTACCCGAATCCGGTCGGCTACGCCGAATCCGACGGCGCGCTGCTGGTCGGTACGGCGGCGGGCTGGCGGCGCAATCTGCGGGCGGGCGAACCGGTGCGGATCACCTGGCGCGGCCGGGAGCGGCTCGCGGACTGGGAGGTGATCTCCGGCGAAGACGAGATCGCCGAGCCCTACCGCATCATCCTCACCCAGAACCCGACGCACGGCCGCTTCGCTGGTATCGGCCTCGACGCCGACGGCAATGTCGAGCGAGAACAACTGCGCGCCGCGATCGGCCGCGGCACGGTGGTCGTGCGGCTGCGGCCGCGCTCGATGCGCTGAGCGCTCAGGTGGCCTGGCTGACCGAGGACATGTGGAAGTCGGGGATCCGCATCGGCGGCATGGCCGTGCGGGTGAACCAGTCCTTCCATTCGCGCGGCAGCGTGATCTCGGTGGCGCCGACCTCGGTGGCGCGGCGCAACAGATCCAGCGGGCTCTCGTTGAAGCGGAAGTTGTTGACCGCGGCGGTGACCGCGCCGTCCTCCACCAGATACACACCGTCGCGGGTCAGGCCCGTCTGCAACAGGGTGGCCGGATCGACCTCACGGATGTACCACAGGCAGGTCAGCAGCAGACCGCGCTCGGTGGTGGCGATCATCTGCTCGAGTGTGCGATCCGTCCCGCCGCTCAGCAGCAGATTCTCACCGGCCACCGTGACGGGAGCGTCGTACTGCGCGGCCACGGCGCGCGGATAGATCAGCGACTCGATCACTCCCTCGCGCAGCCAGTCGACGCGACCGGCCGACAGGCCGTTGTCGAAGATCGAGGACGTCTCCGACGAGGCCGCGGTCGCGACGAACGGCCGGTACTGCAATCCGGGGGCAGCCGGGTCCGAGTACAACGTCAGCGGCAGGTCGGTGAGCCGCTCGCCGACACGGGTACCGCCGGCCCGGGCGAATGCGGTGTGTCCCTCGTGGGCGCCGCGCCCGTCCATCGACCACAGCATCGGAATGAGCAGATCCGCCACCGCCGAGGGCGGCAGCAGGGTGGGGTAGCGGCCGGCCGGCAGTTCGACCCGGCGGGCGCACCAGTCCAGGCGCCGGCTCAGCTCGGCCAGCAGTGCGGTGACGCCGATATCGGTGAAGTCGGCGGTCGGCGCGCCCACCCAGGCGCTGGCCGGGTCGTTGTCGCCGCGTTTGCCGTTGATCTCGATGGATCCGGTGGGCTCGGTCCACCGGCGGCGGATGCCGGTCGACGTGCCCAGCCAGGTCGTGTGCAGCTGATGATGGGCGAAACCGTAGAGCCGGTCGGCGCCGGTGAATCCGACCGCGAGCTCACCGGCGAGTCCGGTGAACACCTCGATACCGGTTTCGCGCACCGGGCCTGACCAGTCCGAATCCGATTGCGCGCCCGCGTTTTCCGGGTCCAGCAGTGGCATCGCGTCGGCGGCGGGCTCGGCGGTGCGAGCCGCCTCCTCGGCGCTGCGCACCACCGCCTCGATCTCGGCGGGGTCTACGCTCGTGGAACCGACACTGCCCACCCGCGCCGAGCGCGGGCCCTCGCGCAGGATCGACACCACCGCCCAGGATCGGGACACCGACGACCCGTTGGTGGTCATGGAATTACCGGCCCAGCGCAGCGAGGCCTCCGACGCGTCGGTGACGATGACGATCGTCTCGTCCGCGCGTGCGACGGCCAGCGCCCGCTCCACGACCTCCCCGCCGTGCATCATCGTCACCGACCGGCCTCCCGTATTGTCTGCGAATTCCGAACCGTGACCGTTCACCCGGCCTCCTGTGTCATGCGGGACACCCGCACCCGGTCGGCAGGATGAGTGGCTGCGCGAGTGTTACTCACCCCGCCTCCTGGCGGGTGTTGAGGATGTTCACCCCACGCACCAGCACCGACGGGCACCCGTGCGACACCGCCGCGACCTGGCCGGGCTGGGCCTTACCGCAGTTGAACGCCCCGCCCAAGACCCAGGTCGATGGGCCGCCGACGGCTTCCATCGCGCCCCAGAAGTCGGTGGTGGTGGCCTGGTAGGCGACATCGCGCAGCTGTCCGGCCAGCTCTCCGTTGCGGATCCGGAAGAAGCGCTGCCCGGTGAACTGGAAGTTGTAGCGCTGCATGTCGATCGACCAGGACCGGTCACCGACGATGTAGATGCCGTCTTCGACGCGCGAGATCAGCTCGGCGGTGCTGGTATCGGTCTGCGGATCGGGCTGCAGCGACACGTTGGCCATGCGCTGAATCGGCACGTGGTGGGCGGAATCGGCGTAGGAGCAGCCGTTGGACCGGGGCACCCCGAGACGTGGCGCGAAGACCCGGTCGAGCTGATAGCCGACCAGGGTGCCGTCGCGCACCAGATCCCAGCGCTGCCCGGCCACACCCTCGTCGTCGTAACCGACCGTCGCCAGGCCGTGCTCCTGGGTCCGGTCGCCGGTGACGTGCATGATCGGGGTGCCGTAGCGCAGCGTCCCGAGCTTGTCGGGGGTGGCGAAGGAGGTTCCGGCGTAGGCCGATTCGTAGCCGATCGCGCGATCGTATTCGGTGGCGTGACCGATGGATTCGTGAATCGTCAGCCACAGATTGGTCGGATCGATCACCAGGTCGGTGGGACCCGGCGTCACCGAGGGCGCGGCGACCTTCTCGGCCAGCCACTGCGGTATCCGCGCCAATTCGTCGCCCCAGTCCCAGACTCCGTCGGCGCCGGTGACGTACTCCCAGCCGCGCCCGGCCGGGGCGGCGAGCGTTCGCATGGTCTCGAAACCACCCGTCGCCGCGTCGACGGTGATCGCCTCGAGTTGCGGATGCAGCCGCACCCGCTGCTGAGTGATCGTGGAACCCGCGGTGTCGGCGTAGTAGGTCTGCTCCTTGACCTGCAGCACCGAGGCCGTGACGTGATCGATGCCCGCGGCCGAGGACAGGCGCTGCGAATAGTCCTGCAGCAGCGCGACTTTCTCCGGCGTCGGCACGGTGAACGGGTCCACGTCGTAGGGCGAGACCCAGGTGGCGTCGCGGTATACCGGTTCGTCGGCGAGTTCGACCCGCTCGCGGTTGAGCGCCCGCACGGTGGCCGCGACCGTGACCGCGCGCTGAGCCACCGCCACGGCGGTCGCGGACGTCAGCTCGCAGTGCGAGGCGAAACCCCAGGTGCCGTCGACGATCACCCGGACCGCGAAGCCCAGGTCGACGGCGTTGTCGACGGATTCGACCCGGCCGTCGCGCAATCGGATCGATTGGGTCACCAGCCGGTGCACCCGCAGATCGGCGTGTTCGGCGCCGGCCGCGCGTGCCGCCGTCAGCGCCGCATCGGTCAGGGCGGCCAGCGGTAGCGCGCGGAACTGTTCGTCCACGGTCGCGGATGCGATGCTCACCCGGCCTACGCTAATTGCTGACCGCCGACCGGGCCAACAGATTCGCCGACGGGTGCGGCGAAACACTCCGGGCCCCAACGCGACACGCCGTGCAAGTTTGCAGATGATGCAAACATGCACGAAATGCGGTGTGGCACGGACTGAAACGCGCGCGAAACGCGCAGCCTGCCGCAGGTTGCGGCACCGATGGCGTACTGTCTGCCCGCGTGCCGCCATCCGCACTCCGTGACCGCAAGCGGGAACGCACCCGCCGCTCCCTCCTCGAGGCTGCCGCCGACCTGTTCGAATCGCGCGGCTACGAGGCGACCACCGTCGCCGATATCGCCGCGACCGCCGAGGTGGGTACCAGAACATTCTTCAACTACTTCGAG
Organism: Nocardia sp. MDA0666; assembly: GCF_003023875.1. Classification (NCBI taxonomy): domain Bacteria; kingdom Bacillati; phylum Actinomycetota; class Actinomycetes; order Mycobacteriales; family Nocardiaceae; genus Nocardia; species Nocardia sp. MDA0666. The sequence goes on along the minus strand of NZ_PYHT01000015.1, from coordinate 82,879 downwards.
AGCAAAGAGGAACTGCTCTTCCCCGAACCCGACGAACGCGTGACCGCGGCGGTGGCCGCGATCGCGAGCCGCCGCAGTGACGAACGCCCCGTCGAGGTGCTGCTGCGCGCGCTGCGCGCCGCCGGCGACAACCCCGGTGACCACCTCGGCGACGATCTCGCGGCCCGGATCGCGGTGTTGCGCGCCCAGGTCTCGCGCACCGTTCCCGCCGTGAGCGGCCGGGCCGCGCACGCCCAGCTGGCCGCGCAGCAGGAGATCGCGCGGCGGCTGCGCGACGCGTTCCCCGACGAATTGGACGAGGTCGGCGCGGCCGCGCTGGTCGGCGCCGTCGTCGGCGCGGTGTCGGGCGCGCTGACCGTACTGTTCTCCGGCCGCCACGCGATCGAGGACGGGGAGCGACTGCATCGCACCATTCGCGAGACCACGTCGCGGGTGCTGGCGCCCTGGCTCTCGGCCGGGCGGCATCTGACCGCGGAGGCGCGCTGCTGAGCGCGGCTCAGCCGAACTGCTGCCAGCCGAGGCGGATGACCATCGCGGTCACCACGATCAGCAGCACCGCGCGCACGAACCCGGCGCCGCGGGCGAGCGCCATCCGCGAACCCACCAAGGCCCCCGCGATATTCGCCACCGCCATGCCCAGGCCCACCGACCAGATGATGTGCCCGGTGGCGCCGAGCAGAATCAGCGCGCCGAGATTGGAACCGCAGTTGATCACCTTCGCCATGGCCGCGGCGCGCACGAACTCGGTGCCCAGCAGGGTGGCGAAGGAGATGATCAGGAAGGTGCCGGTGCCGGGACCGACCAGCCCGTCGTAACCGCCGATCAATCCGGCCGACAGGCCCACCACCAGGATCGTGCGGCGCCGGGTCGGCGGGTGGGTGGCCATCGTCACCCCGATCGAGGGCCGCGTCGCCACCACGATCGCGACACCGATCAGCACTGCCATCACGATCGGGATGAAATAGCGCCGGTCGATCAGCGCCACCGCGGCCGAACCGGCGGCCGCCGCGCACGCCGCGATCACCGCACCCGACAGCATCAGCGGCCGGTTCATCGGCACCCGGCGCGCGAAAGTCAGGGCGGCGGCGCTGGTTCCGGCGAATGCGGCGATCTTGTTCGTGCCCAGGGCGGTCTGCGGGGCCAGCGTCGGCGCCACCAGCAGCAGGGTCGGCAGAATGATCAGCCCGCCGCCGCCCACCACGGCGTCCACCCACCCCGCGACCGTGGCCGCGGGCAGCAGCACCGCCCAATCAGCCACATCCACGTCGGCGACACAATCAGAGTTCGCGACGTGCGGCAAATCGTGGCGCCCGATACTGCGGTGGCGGCCACCTAGGCTGAGCGGGTGCGCCGATTCAGTCTATGGCTCCGTGGCAAACCCATGGTCGCCGATTCCATCCTCGCGGCCGCACTGGTGCTGTTCGATCTGCTCACGCTCGGCGGCAAGGATCACGCGATCGTCTATCTGATCCTGGGGCTGCTCGTACCGGTGCCGGTGATCTGGCGGCGCAGCTACCCGCGGGCCAGCGCGGTCGCGCTGCTGGTGTTGTCGATCACGACCAGCGCGGTGAGCGTTGTGCTGCACGAGGATCTGCAGCCGCCGGCGCTGCTGGCGGTCGGCGTGGCGCTCTACACGCTCGTCGCGTATGTGGGCCGGCGCGAAGGTCTGCTGTATCTGGTCGGCCTCGCGGTGGACGGGGCGTTCTCGCTGGCCGTGGTCGACCAGTCGGTGCCGATCGTCATCGGCTTCCTGATCATGTTCTATGCGCTGTGCTGGACCCTCGCGGAATTCCTCGGCGCCCGCCACGCCTATGACGCCGAGGTGGCGGCCCGGCTCGCCGTCGCCGACTACGACCGCGAACGCAGCGCCCACGACGCGGTCTCGACCGAACGCACCCGCATCGCCCGCGAACTCCACGATGTGGTCGCGCACGCGGTCAGCGTCATCATCGTGCAGGCCGACGGGGCGAAATACGCCCTGCGCCGCGACCCCGAGATCGCCGAACAGGCATTGGCCACCATCGCCGCCACCGGCCGCGAGGCGCTGCGCGAACTGCGCCGCACCGTGGAACTGCTGCGCACCGAACACGCCCCGGAACAGCTGCCGCAGCACGGCACCGCCGGGCTGGCGAAGGTGGTGGAGATGATGCGCAACGCCGGACTCGCCGTGGAATTGGAACTCACCGGAGAACTCGACGACGTCGCGCCCGAGGTGAGCCTCGGCATGCACCGCATCGTGCAGGAATCGCTGACCAACACCTTCCGCCACGCCGGCCCCGACCCGCAGGCCTGGGTCCGGGTGCGCCGGCGCGACGCGGACGTGCTGGTCGAAGTCCTCGACCGCGGCGATGCCGGACCGGCCGCGACCGGGTCCACCGTGGCGGCGAAGGCGCCCGGCGTGGACGACACCGCACTGCGCAACGGCATCGCCGGCAGCGGTCTCGGGCTGGTCGGGATGCGGGAGCGGATCGCGGTGCTCGGCGGCACCCTCGAGGTGGGACGACGCCCCGAGGGCGGCTGGCGCGTCTGCGCCACCATTCCCCTGCAGCGCGAACTACCCGACTGACCGGGGGAGGAGTCCCGGTTAGATTGGTGCGGTGCCGATCACCGTACTCGTCGTCGACGACCAGGAACTCATGCGCGCCGGACTCAAGATGGTGCTGGGCGCGCACCCGGACGTCGACGTCGTCGCCGAGGCCGACAACGGCGCGACCGCCGTGCGCCTGGCCGGTGAACTGGCCCCCGACGTGGTACTGATGGATGTGCGGATGCCCGTGGTCGACGGCGTCGCCGCGACCGCCCAGATCCTCGAATCCGGATGCGGCAGCCGGGTTCTGGTGATGACCACCTTCGACCTCGACGAACACGCGCTCGGCGCGCTGCGCGCCGGAGCCAGTGGTTTCCTGCTCAAGGACACCCCGCCCGAGGATCTGATCTCCGCGATCCGCAGCGTCGCTGCGGGCGACGCCGTGGTCTCGCCGAAGGTGACCAAACGGCTGCTGAACCGGTTGATCGCCGCCGACCCCGCCCGCGTGCGCGACCCGTCGGTGCTCGACGTGCTCACCGCGCGCGAACGCGAGGTGCTCGAACAGATCGCCGCCGGGCGCTCCAACGCCGAGATCGCCGCCGAACTGTATCTGTCGGAGGCCACGGTGAAGACGCACGTCGGCCGGGTGCTGACCAAACTGGGACTGCGCGACCGGGTGCAGGCGGTCGTGCTGGCCTATGAAACCGGGCTGGTCACACCGGGTACCTGACCCAGGTCTGGGGCGATATGCCCGGATCGGGAGAAAATCGGGATCGTCGCGCGTTGGGCAGGGTAGATCGTGGAAAGGATCGCCGATGCCCGCCCTGTTGTTCGCCCTCTATCTCGTCGTCGAGATCGCGGCGCTGGTCGTGGTCGGCCACCTCATCGGTGCCGTGCCGACCATTCTGCTGCTCATCGCCGGATCCGCGCTCGGGTTGATCCTGGTGCGTTCCCAGGGCCGCCGGGTCTTCCAGCAGTTCCGCCGGGCCCGGCGCGGCGAAATCGCCCCGGGCACCGCCGTCGCCGACGGCGCGCTCGTCGGGGTGGGCGCGCTGCTGATGTTCGTTCCCGGTCTGGTCACCTCGGTGTTCGGACTGCTGCTGCTCCTGCCCACCCGCGCACTGCTGCGACCGCTGGTCTCGGCCGCGGCGCTGCGGCGCATCGATCGGCTGACCATGGCCACCGGATATCGCGGCGTGGTGGTGGAACCCTCCGGTGAGGTCGTCGACGGCGTGGTCGTCGAGCAGTACTACGACGACGGTCAGGGCCCCGCGCGGCGCATGATCGATCCCCGCTGGTCGACCCGCACTGATCGCATGCCGCCGGCCGTGCGGCACACTGGTCACCCGTGAGTACCCAGTTGCTGGTCGGCGGCCGAATCTACAGTTCCAGTTCCCCCGACGCGACCGCGATGGCGGTCACCGACGGCACCGTGGTCTGGCTGGGCGCCGAACGTCCCGGCCGCGCCCTGCATCCCGACGCCGAAATCATCGATCTGGACGGCGCTTTCGTCGCCCCGGCCTTCGTCGATCCGCACGTGCACGTCACCGCGCTGGGCCTGCAACTGACGGGTCTGGATCTGTCCCAGGCGAATTCGCTCACTCAGTGCCTGGATCTGGTGCGCGAGTACGCCGCCACGCATTCCGGAACGATCATCGGCGACGGCTGGGACGAGACCCGCTGGCCCGAGGGACGCCCGCCGACGGTCGAGGAGATCGACGCCGCGGCCGGGCCCGGCCGCGCGGTCTATCTGTCCCGTGTGGACGCCCATTCCGCCGTCGCCTCGACCGCGCTGCTCGACGCGGTGGCCGCCGTTCGCGCGGCCGCCGGATACACCGCCGGCGCACCGCTGCGCGCCGACGCGCATCACCTCGTCCGCGAGGCCGCTCTCGACGGTCTCGACCGCGCTCAGCGCGACCGGGCCCGGGCCACCGCACTCGATTACGCGGCCGCGCACGGTGTGGTCGCCGTTCACGAATGCGCGGGCCCCCAGATCTCCGGCCGCACCGATGTGCGCGAATTGCTCGAATTCGAGCACGGTGTGCAGGTGCGGGCGTATTGGGGTGAGGCCGTCACCTCCGCCGACGAGGCGCGGGCGCTGGTCGGCGAACTCGGCGTGCACGGGCTCGCCGGGGACCTGTTCGTCGACGGCTCGTTCGGCTCCCACACCGCCTGGTTGCGCGAACCGTATGCCGACCGCGACACCACCGGCGTCTCCTACCTCGACGCCGCGGCGATCGCCGCCCACGTCCGGGCCTGCACCGAGGCGGGAATCCAGGCCGGATTCCACGCCATCGGCGACGCCGCCGTCGATGCCGTGGTCGAGGGCTTCGCCCGCGTCGCCGGCGAACTCGGCGCACCGGCGGTGGCCACCCGCGGCCACCGCGTCGAACATGCCGAACTGCTCGATGCCGCCCAGATCGCGAAACTGGCCGAATTCGGTGTGATCGCCAGTGTGCAACCAGGATTCGACGCCGCCTGGGGTGGCGCCGAGGGAATGTACGCCACCCGGCTGGGCGCCGAACGCGCCGCGGCCACCAACCCGTTCGCGGCGATGGCCGCCGCCGGCATCTCCCTGGCCATCAGCTCCGACGCCCCGGTGACGCCGCTGAACCCGTGGGCGGCCGTCCGCGCGGCCGCGAACCACCGCACCCCGGGACACCACATCTCCCCGCGCGCGGCCTTCGCCGCCGCCACCCGTGGCGCGTGGCGAGCGGGCGGCGTGCGCGACGGTATCGCCGGCACGCTGGTGCCCGGCGCTCCGGCCAACTATGCGATATGGGACACAACGGAATTGGTGGTCGCCGCCGCCTCGGACACGGTGCAACGCTGGTCCACCGATCCGCGCTCACGCGTCCCCGGCCTGCCGTCCTTGGACGCGGGCGCCGAACTCCCGCGTTGCCTGCGTACGGTCCGTGAGGGAGTCATCATCTACGCGGCCTGAGGAAGGTGCGCGACCGACATCGGCCGCGCTTCGTCCCTGTGGGCGCGTGGCGGACGCCCGGCATGACTCGTTCGTCCACCGCCACTGCACGGACCCGGGTAACCGACGAGCGCCGTGGACATCGACGACGCGCCCCGGCCCGGCATGCGTGCGCCCCGGAGCCCGGCACCGGCCGGTGCGCGGTATCCCAGTAGGCTGGCGCGGTGCTGGGCGTGACGTGGCGGGTGTGGGGAAGGATCGGGGCCGCTGTCGTCGCCGGGCTGTTGGTCTTCGCGAGTTTTCCGCCCCGCACGTGCTGGTATCTCGCGCCGATCGGCATCGCGATCCTGACCCTGGTCGTGCGCGATGCGACGAGGGTGCGTGGCGGATTCGGCTACGGACTGCTGGCGGGGCTCGCGTTCTTCCTGCCGCTGCTGCCGTGGACCGGCATCTACGTCGGCCCGGTGCCGTGGCTGGCGCTCTCGGCCGCGTGCGCGATCTATGTCGGCCTGTTCGGGCTGCTGTCGCGGCTGGTGTGCCCGCTACCGGGCTGGCCGGTGTGGGTGGCCTTGATGTGGACGCTCACCGAATGGGGACGCTCCAGCTTTCCGTTCGGCGGATTCCCGTGGGGCCGGCTCGCTTTCGGGCAGGCCGACGGCTGGTATCTGCCGCTGGCCTGGCTCGGCGGTGCGCCGGTGGTGAGCTTCGCGGTCGCCCTGACCGGAACCGTTTCGGCGGCCCTGCTGCTGAGGTTGCGTCCCCGGGTAACCGCACGTGGTCCCGTCGTAATTATCACTCTCGCAACGCTTGTGGCTATTATCCCGATTACCGGAGTGATCCTCCGGACCGCGCTGCCCGCCCCGGACGACGGAGACCGGTCGATCACGGTCGCCGCTATCCAGGGCAGCGTGCCGCGGCTGGGCCTGGACTTCAACGCCCAGCGCCGCGCCGTGCTGGACAATCACATTCGCCGTACCGAGGAACTGGCCCGCGCGGTCGCCGCCGGCACCGCCGCTGCGCCGGATGTGGTGATCTGGCCGGAGAATTCCTCCGATATCGACCCGCTGCGCAATTCCGACGCCTACGACGAGATCACCGCGGCCTCCCGCGACATCCACGCCCCGATCCTGGTGGGCGCCGTCCTCGTCAACGACGACCGCACCACCACCAATTCGGTGATCGTGTGGGACGCCGACGGGCCGGGGGAGCGCCACGACAAGAAGATCATCCAGCCCTTCGGCGAATATCTGCCCTATCGCGGCTTCTTCCGTCACTTCTCCAGCTACGCCGACCGCGCGGGCTACTTCGTGCCCGGACACGGAGACGGTGTCGTGCACGCCCGCCCGTCGAGCGGTGGCCCGATGGTCGCGATCGGCGTGGCGACCTGCTACGAGGTCGCCTTCGACCGGGCCTTCCAGGATTCGCTGCGCGCCGGTGCGCAACTGCTGACCGTTCCCACCAACAACGCCACCTTCGGCGACAGCGATATGACCTATCAGCAGCTGGCCATGTCGCGGGTGCGGGCCGTCGAACACGGCCGGGCGCTGGTGGTCGCCGCGACCACCGGAGTGAGTGCCGTCGTCACCGCCGACGGGGTGGTGCGGCAGCACACCGGAAAATTCGTGCCCGCCGCACTCGAGGCGACGCTGCCGTTGCGCAGCGACACGACACCCGCGACCGCGATGGGTCCCCTTCCGGAACGCATGTTGTGTATTCTTGCTGCGGCCGTCGCCCTGGTCGCGGCTATCCGGCGGCGAACGATGCGCTCGACCCGTCGTACCGATGAGGACGTCACCGGCGACCCGGCATTCGACTGACGGCCACCGCAGTTCTCCCGGACAATCACACATCGCGGGTACCCGCGAATCGAAATTTCTCACACTCCGTCGATTCCGGGCCGCCCATCCGCATTCGCCGTTCGGTTGCACATCCGGACATCGTGCGCTGCCGATCTTGTCCTTGACGGGCGATCAGCGCTGAACGGCCGTTGTTTGCGGTGAAATAGCCAATCAATTGCTTCATCTGCCTGTGGCGTTCGTGGACGAAGATCACGACATCGTTACCAGTCCGGCCGCAACGGGGCTCCGAATCATAGGGCGTGGATCACGTCCTCCCGCTGGCGCGCGCTTTTCCGCCCGCGGATGGGGACCGGGGAGTTGCGTATACAGCGGCAGAACGGAGTGATTGATGAGTTCATTGGCCACCGATCGTGTCGACCAATGTGCTTCCGGCGAATTTTCAGCACAACCCTTCGCTCTGTCACCGGCGCAAACCGCCCTGTGGTACGCGCAGCGGATTCGACCCGATGTGCCACTGACCATCGCGCAGTACGTGGAGATTCACGGTGATCTCGATGTGGGCCGGCTGCTCTACTCGATCGAGCGGTTCGGCGCGGAATCCCAGGTGGGTCAGTTGCGCGTCGTCGAGATCGACGGTGTGCCGCAGCAGGTGGTGGATTCGGCGCATCGGCCCGGCTGGGCTCGGATCGATCTGCGCCAAGAGCCCGATCCGCGCGCGGCGGCGCTGCGGTGGATGAACGACCACGCCAGCAGCCCGATCGATATCGAACACGAGCCGCTGACCATCAACGTCGTCCTGCGCGTCGGTGACCAGGACTACCTCTGGTACTGCCGCGCCCACCACATCGTCATCGACGGCTACGGCTCCATGAACGCGCTCACCCGCACCGCCGAGATCTACACCGCGCTGGAGAACCACACCGAGCCCTCGGCCTCGCGGGCGACCCCGCTGGCGGAGATCTACGCTGGGGAGTCGCGGTATCGGGAGTCGAGCCGCTTTCGCGCCGATCAGGAGTACTGGCGTGAGCAGCTCGCGGGGGTGGGCGAGCCGCTGACACTGTCGTCGTCGGGGATCGCCTCGTCCATGCCGGATCCGGGCCGGCGCCTCGCGGCGGCCGTGCTCGACGCCGCCACCGAGACCGAACTCACCACTGCCGCCACCACATTCGACTCGCAGAATTCGGCGCTGGTGGTCGCGGCGCTGGCGGGGTACGTGCGCGCGGTGACCGGCACCTCCGATGTGGTGCTGAGCCTGCCGATGTCCGCGCGGACCACGGTCGCGCTGCGCCGTTCCGCGGGCGTGGTGTCCAACGTGGTGCCGATCCGGGTGCGATTCGACGCCGGCACCACGGTCGCCGATGTCGTCAAGGCGACCGAACTGCAGATCACCGGCGCCCTGCGGCACCAGCGCTACCGCCACGACGACATCAGACGCGACTGCGGCTATTCGCGCGATGCCCGCGGCTTCTTCGGGCCGATGGTCAACATCATGCTGTTCCACAGCGAACTGAACTTCGGCAGCTTCGTCGGCTCGCTCAACGTGCTGTCGACCGGCCCGGTCGAGGATCTGTCGATCAACCTCTACAACGGCGAGGGCGGGCGCATCCACGTCGATTTCGAGGCCAATCCGCAGCTCTACGGCGCGGCCGAGCTGACCCGTCACCACGAGCGGTTCCTCGCCTACCTGAACCGCTTCCTCACCTCGGATCCGGCCGAGCCGATCGCGGCGGTACCGGTGATCACCGAGGCCGAACGCGACGAGGTGCTGCGGCAGTGGAACGCGACCGCGGTGCCGGAGCAGCCGGGCACGCTCGCCGATCGGTTCGGCGCGCAGGCGCGGGCCACGCCGGATGCGATCGCACTCGAATTCGACGGCGACACACTGACTTACGAACAGCTACGCCAGCGCGCGGACCGGCTGGCGCGCATGCTGATCGCCCGCGGCGCCGGACCCGACACGGTCGTGGGCCTGGCCATGCGGCGCAGTCTCGACCTGGTGGTCGGCATGTACGCGATCGTGCGCGCGGGGGCGGCCTATCTGCCGATCGACCCCGATCATCCGGCCGAGCGCACCGCGCACATCCTCGAACAGGCCGCGCCGCTGTGCGTGCTGACCGCGGCCCGGGACGAGGTCGACCTCCCCGGCGACGTCGCGGTGATCGATTTACAACAGCTCGACCCGGCCGAGTCCGGCGCCGAGCCACCGATCACCGACGCCGACCGGCGCGCACCGCTGCGCCGCGACCACCTGGCATACGTGATCTTCACCTCCGGCTCGACCGGTAAACCCAAGGGCGTCGGCATCACCCACGCCGCCATCGTGAACCGCCTGGCATGGATGCAGCACCGCTATCCGCTCGACGACAGCGACACCGTCCTGCAGAAGACCCCCGCGACCTTCGACGTGTCGGTGTGGGAGTTCTTCTGGCCGTTACAGATCGGCGCGCGGCTGGTGATCGCCGCCCCGGACGGCCACCGCGATCCGGCCTATCTCGCGGGCGTCATCGCCGAAAAGGGTGTGACCACAGCCCATTTCGTGCCGTCGATGCTGTCGGTGTTCGTCACCGACACCGATGTGCGCGGCTGCGACGGCCTGCGCCGGGTGTTCTGCAGCGGTGAGGCGCTGCCCGCGGCGACCGTGCGCGATTTCCACGCCGCCGTTCCCGGCGCGCGGCGGGCCGGGTCCTCGGCATCGGACGGTGGGGCGCAGCTGCACAACCTGTACGGCCCCACCGAGGCAGCCGTCGACGTCACCTACTGGGCGTGCGCGCCGGAGAACGACGTCATCCCGATCGGCGCGCCGGTCTGGAACACCCAGGTCTACGTCCTCGACGAGACCCTACGGCCGGTCGCGCCCGGGGTGATCGGCGAACTGTATCTGGCCGGCGTGCAGCTGGCCCGCGGCTATCTGGGCCGCCCCGCCTTGACCGCCGACCGCTTCGTCGCCAATCCGTTCACACCCGGCGAGCGCATGTATCGCACGGGCGATCTGGTGCGCTGGCGGATGGATCCGATTCCGCCGGCGACCGGCGCCGACCGGCTGCCCGCGGTCCTGGAATACTTGGGACGCAGTGACTTTCAGGTCAAGATCCGCGGCCAGCGAATCGAACTCGGTGAGGTCGAGGCGGCGCTGCTGGCCGACGAGCGGATCGCCCGCGCGGTCTGCGTCGCCCACACCACCCCGGCCGGCGACGAGCTGGTCGGCTATGTGGTCGCCGCGCCGGGACGCACCGTCGACAGCGCCGCGCTGATCGCCGACCTGCGCGGTGTGCTGCCCGGGTACATGGTGCCCACCGTGGTCGTCGTGCTCGACGAATTGCCGTTGAGCGCCAACGGAAAAATCGACCGCAAGGCCCTGCCGGCACCGGAGGCGCCCGCGCGCCGGGGCGGCGACAGCATCATCGAGCCCCGCACGGCCACCGAACGTCAGCTGGCCGTCCTCGTCACCGAGGTCCTCGGCTGCGAGAGCCTCGGCGTCGAGGACAGCTTCTTCGACCTCGGCGGCAATTCCCTGTCCGCCGCACGGGCCGTGGCGCGGATCAACGCCGCCTTCGGCTCCGGGCTGACCATCCGGGATCTGTTCGAATCGCCGACGGTCGCCCAGCTCGCCGAGCGGATCGGCGCGCACGGCGTCGACCGGTCCTCCCCGAAACTGGTCGCGGGCCCACGGCCGCAACACATTCCGCTCTCGCTCGCGCAGCAGCGGCTGTGGATTCTCAACCGTTTCGCCGAACACGCCGGCGCCTACAACATGCCGCTGGCCGTCGAGCTGTCCGGACCGCTCGAGGTCGAGGTGCTGCGCGCCGCGCTGCTCGACGTGCTCGAACGGCACGAGAGCCTGCGCACCACCTTCCCCGATTCGCCGACCGGCCCGGTCCAGGTGATCCATCCGGCCGAAGAGATCCCGCTGAACCTCGAGCCGATCGACGTCACCGGTGCCGACGCGCTGGCGCTGGCCACCGAATACGCCGGATACGGCTTCGATCTGCGCAGCCAGGCGCCGATCCGGGTGGCGCTGTACGCCACCGGGCCCGACGAACACGTCTTCCTCGTCGTCCTGCACCACATCTGCGGCGACGGCTGGTCGGTGGCGCCGCTGGCTCGCGATCTGATGGGCGCGGTCGCCGCGCGCACCACCGGACAGGCCCCGCACTGGGCGCCGCTGCCGGTGCAGTACGCCGACTTCGCGCTATGGCAGCGCGAACTGCTGGGCGACGAGACCGACCCCACCAGTGCGCTGGCGCGGCAGCTGGCCTACTGGCGCACCGCCCTGGCCGAACTGCCCGATCAGCTGGACCTGCCGCTGGATCGCCCGCGCCCGCGTCAGCGCGACACCGCCGGTGGCCGAGTCGAATTCACGATTCCGGCCGAAACCCGGCGCGCGGTGGCCGAGGTGGCCGCCGAACGCGGCGTCAGCACGTTCATGATCATGCACGCCGCCCTGGCGAGCCTGCTCTCGCGTCTGTGCAACACCACCGATATCGCCATCGGCACCCCGATCGCCGGGCGCTCCGATCCGGCGCTCGACGACCTGGTCGGCATGTTCGTCAACACCCTGGTGCTGCGCACCGAGGTCGACCCCGCCACCGGATTCGACCGCATGCTCGATCGCGTCCGCGAAACCGACCTCGATGCCTTCGCCAATGCCGATGTGCCGTTCGAGCGGCTGGTCGAGGTCGTCAACCCGTCCCGCGACGCCGGCCGTCACCCGCTGTTCCAGGTGATGCTGTCCTACGAGAACTCGCCCGAACTGCGGGTCGACCTGCCCGGTCTCAGTGCCCGGGTGCTGCCGATGGATGTCGGCGTCGCGAAATTCGATCTGCAACTGATCGTCCACGACAGCGATGCCGCCGATGCCGAGGACGGCCCGCTGTGCGCCGAATTCGGTTACGCCGCCGATGTCTTCGACCACACCACGGTGCAGGCGGTGGCCCGGCGTTTCGTCCGGCTGCTCGACGCCGCGGTCGTCGCGCCGGAGACCGCGGTCGGTGATCTGCCGATTCTCGACGCCCGCGAGATCGGCAATCTGGTGCCGATCGCCGGTGCGCCGGGCGTGCCGCCGCTGAGCCTGGCGCGGCTGCTGCACGAGACCGCGGAGCGGGTCCCGGATCTGGTCGCGGTCCGATACCTGGGCCGCGACAGCACCTACCGGGAGATCGACGAGGCCTCCAACCGGCTGGCCCGGGTGCTGATCGAACACGGCGCCGGACCGGAGGTGGTGGTCGCGATCGCGCTGCCGCGCAGCCTGGCCTCGATCACCGCGATCTGGGCGGTCGCCAAGACCGGCGCGGCCTATGTGCCGGTCGACCCCGGCTATCCCGCCGAACGCATCGAGCACATGCTCAGCGATTCCGGTGCGATGCTCGGTCTGACCGACGCCCGCAGTCACGCCGACTTGCCGGAACGGCCGATGCACCGCGGCCGGCACCGCAAACAGGGCGCCGACTGGCTGCTGCTGGATTCCCCCGTCCTCACCCATGCCCTGGCGCGGGTCTCGTCCGCGCCGGTCACCGACCGGGATCGGCTCTTGCCGCTGCGCATTTCGCATCCGGCGTATCTGATCTACACCTCCGGTTCGACGGGCAAACCCAAGGCGGTGGTGGTCACCCACGGCGGTATCGCCTCGCTGGCGCACGAGCAGATGCATCTGTTCAAAGTCAACGATATGGCGCGCACGCTGCACTTCTCCTCGCCCTCGTTCGATGCCTCGGTGCTCGAATTGCTGCTGGGCTTCGCCGCGGGTGCCACCATCGTCGTCGCGCCGGCCGGACTCTACGGCGGCGCCGAACTCGCGCGGTTGCTGCGCGACGAGCGGATCACCCACGCATTCATCACCCCGGCCGCGCTGGCGACCGTAACCCCGGACGGCCTCGACGATCTCGAGGCCGTCATCGTCGGTGGTGACGCGTGCCCCGAGGATCTGGTCCGCACCTGGACCGCCGGGCGTCGCATGCACAACATGTACGGGCCGTCCGAGGCGACCGTCGCCGCCACCGCCAGCGACCCGATGGTCGCGGGCCGCCCCGTCCCGATCGGCAAGCCGGTGCGCGGGATGCGGCTGTTCATCCTGGATCACCGGCTGCATCCGGTGCCGCCCGGCGTCGCGGGGGAGTTGTACATCTCCGGACCCGGACTGGCCCGCGGCTACCTCGGCCGCCACGCCCTGACCTCGACCCGGTTCCCGGCGAATCCGCACGGGCGCCGCGGCGAGCGCATGTACCGCACCGGCGATCTCGTGATGACCGACGGGCACGGCGTGCTGCACTTCCTCGGCCGCGCCGACGATCAGGTGAAGATTCGCGGTTTCCGCATCGAGCTGCGCGAAATCGACCATGTGCTGCGCGCACATCCGGGTGTGCGGTTCGCGATGACCGTCGTGCACACCGGGGAGCACGGGGCGGCCCGGCTGGCCTCGTACCTGGCCGCCGACGCCGGCGCCGATATCGACCCGGCCGAGGTGCGCGAGACCGCGCGCCGCCACCTGCCGGCCTATATGGTGCCCGCCGCGATCACGGTGCTGGACCGGGTACCGGTGACTCCGGCCGGCAAGGTCGACCGCAAGGCGCTGCCCGCGCCGGTCTTCACCTCCGCCGGGCCGACCCGGGCGCCGGAATCGGAGCTCGAGAAGCGGGTCGCGCAGGTCTTCGCGACGGTGCTCGGCCATGCCGTACCGGGCGCCGAGGACAGCTTCTTCGACGCCGGCGGCAACTCCCTGCTCGCGACGCGGCTCACCGCCGCGCTGCACGCCGAATTCGGTGTCGAACTGCCGGTCCGGGCCGTCTTCGAAACGCCCACCGTGGCCGGGGTCGCGGCCCATCTGGAACACGCGCCGCGCACGAACCGGGTGGCGCTGACCCAGTACGACCCGCGCCCCGCCCGGATTCCGCTGTCGCTGCCGCAGCAGCGCATGTGGTTCCTGAACCGCTACGCACCCGAATCCAGCGCCTACAACATCGCTTTCGCGTTGCGCATCGACGGCGACCCGGATCTGCCCGCGCTGCGCGCCGCATTGGCCGATCTGGTCGACCGGCACGAGGTGCTGCGCACGATCTTCCCCGAGGATCAGGCCGGTCCGTATCAGCTGGTTCTCGACTCCGACCGGTGCCTGCCGGTGCTGGAACCCGTGGTGACCGACGAACGCGGCGCTCAGCTGGCGCTGCGCGACCTGGCCCAGCGCGGATTCGACCTCACCCGGGAGATCCCGTTGCGAATGACGGTGCTGCGCACCGGAATCCGCACCTACCAGCTGGGCATCGTGGTCCACCACATCGCCGCGGACGGCTGGTCGCTGGGACCGCTCACCACCGATCTGATGGTCGCCTACACCGCGCGCCGTGACGGCGCGGCCCCGGCGTGGGCGCCGCTGCCGGTGCAGTACGCCGATTTCAGTCTGTGGCAACGCGAATGCCTCGGCGACGAATCCGATCCGGCCAGCGCCGCGGCGGTGCAGCTGGGGTTCTGGCGCGAAACCCTTGCCGGCCTGCCGGAGGAACTGCCGCTGCCCTACGACCGGCCACGTCCGGCCGAGCCGACCAACCGTGCGGGTACTGTCCGGATCCGGATGCCGGAGGACCTGCGCGAGCGGCTCGACGAGTTGGCCCGCGCGCAGGGTGTGAGCATGTTCATGGTGCTGCGCTCGGCGCTGGCGGTGGTGCTGCGCATCGTCACCGGCGGCCGCGACATCGTCATCGGCACGCCGGTGGCCGGGCGCGCCGACACCCGCCTCGACGATCTCGTCGGCATGTTCGTCAACACCCTGATGCTGCGCTCGGACGTCGATCCCGACCAGGCCTTCGCCGATCAGCTGCGCGCCGACCGCGACGGTGAACTCTCCGCCATGTCACATGCGGAACTGCCGTTCGAGCGCATCGTCGAGGAACTCGGCCGCGACAACGGCGGACTGCGGCCGTTGCTGCAGGTCGCGCTCACCGTGCAGGACACCACACCGCCGGCCCTCGAACTGCCGGGGCTGCGGTTGCGGGCCGAGGAGCTCGACATCGCGGTGGCCAAGTTCGATCTCGAACTGCGGGCGCCCGCCGATACCGGTGACCTCGAAATGATCTACGCCGCAGAGCTTTTCGACGAGGACACGGTGTGTACGCTGGCCGAGCGCCTGCTGCTGGTGCTGGAGTCGGTGAGCGCCGACGCCCACATCCGGGTGCGCGACATCGATGCGCGCACCGAAATCGAACGCACGCACTTCACCCCGCGCCGCGGCCCGGCCGCCACCCCGCAGTGCAGCCTGGCGAACTACTTCACCGCCACCGCTCACCTGCATCCGCACCGCACCGCGATCCGTAGTGGCGACGACGAGCTCAGCTACGCCGAGCTGGAACGCTGCTCGAATCGGATTGCACGCGCTCTGATCGCCCGCGGCGTCGGCAGCGGCGACCGGGTGGCCGTCGGGCTGACCCGGTCGATCGAATCGGTGGCCGCCGCCCTGGCCGTCACCAAAGCCGGTGCGGCGTTCGTGCCCGTCGACCCGAACTATCCGGCCGACCGGGTCCGGCACATGCTCACCGATTCCGGTTGTGCCCTCGGCATTTCCGTGACCGCCCACAGGGACCGGCTGCGCCGCGCCACCGAGGGCAACGGCGCGGCGCCGCGCACCGAGTGGCTGCTGCTCGACGACGCGGCACTGCGCGCCGAGCTGGACGCCCAGGACGAGCGCACGATTACCGACGCCGAACGGCGGCGCACGGTGTGGACGACCGACCTGGCCTACCTGATCTACACCTCCGGTTCGACCGGAAAGCCCAAGGGCGTGGCCGTCACGCACGCCGGGCTGTCCAATTTCGCCGACGAGATCCGCGACCGGATGCGCGTCGACCGCGACGCCCGCACCCTGCACTTCGCGAGCCCGAGTTTCGATGCGGCCGTGCTGGATCTGCTGCTGGCGATCGGCGCGGGCGCCACCATGGTGATCTGCCCGCCCGATATCTACGGCGGCGACGAACTGGCCGCGCTGATGGAACGCGAATGCATCAGCCACACCTTCATGACCCCGGCCGCGCTGGCCACCATCGACCATCGGCGCTGGCCGCTGCCACACCTGCGCGCGATCATGGTCGGCGGCGAGGCGCTCGGCACCGATCTGATCGGGCGGTGGGCGCCGGGCCGGATGCTGTTCAACGGGTACGGCCCGACCGAGACGACCATCGTGGTCACGATCGCCGGACCGATCGCGGTCGGTGACCAGGTGACCATCGGCTCGCTGGTGCGCGGAGTGCATGCGGTGGTGCTCGACGAGCGGCTGCGGCCCGTCCCGGTCGGCGTGCCCGGCGAGTTGTATCTCGGCGGCCAGTCCGTCGCGCGCGGCTACTTCGACCGGCCCGGTATGAGCGCGGGGCGATTCGTCGCCGACCCGTACGGGCCCGCCGGCGCGCGGATGTATCGCACCGGCGATGTGGTGCGCTGGCGCGCCGACGGCGAGATCGTCTACCTCGGCCGCAGCGACCACCAGGTGAAACTGCGTGGTTTCCGGATCGAGCTCGGCGAGATCACCGAGGTGCTGGCCGCGCACCCGGCGCTGCGCTTCGCCCACACCGAGGTGCGCCAGATCGCCGGCACACAGCGGATCGTGTCCTACGTCCAGCCCGCCGAGCCCGGCGCCGCCATCGACGTCGAGGCGCTGCGAACCCATGTGGCCGCGCATCTGCCGGCGCATATGGTGCCCGGCAGCGTGACCGTGCTGGACCGGATTCCGCTGACTCCGACCGGCAAACTCGACCGCGCCGCGCTGCCGGAACCGCAGCAGATCACCACTGCGGCGCGGGAACCGGGCACCGACACCGAACGCCTGGTCGCGCAGGTGATGGCCGAGCTGATCGGCGCCGAATCCGTCGGCGCGGACGACAATTTCTTCGAGATCGGCGGAAACTCGCTGCTGGCAACGCAATTGGTGGCCCGGCTGAGCGACGCCACCGGGGTGCGAGTGCAGGTGCGTTCGGTCTTCGGCGCCCCGACCGTGGCCGAACTCGCCGCGCTGCTCGACGGCGGCACGGGCGACGGCGACCACGGCCCCGCCCTGACCCGGCGCGAGCGCCCGGCCCGGGTGCCGCTGTCCGCGGCGCAGCGGCGGCTGTGGTTCCTCAACCGGTTCAACGCCTCCTCGGCCGAGGACCTGTCCGGCGTCTACAACGTGCCGGTCGCCCTGCGGATGCGTGGCGCGCTGGACGTGGCGGCGCTGCGCGCGGCGCTGCACGCGGTGCAGCGGCGGCACGAAACGCTGCGCACGGTCTTCCCGGAAGTCGAGGGCGAGCCGTACCAGCGGGTGCTGGCACCCGGCGAGGCCGCGGTGGCGCTGCCGGTCGTCGATGTGGACGAGGGCGAAATCACCGGCACCGTACGGACTTTCGCGGCCGCCGGATTCGATCTCGCGTCGACCGCACCGCTGCGGGCGCAGCTGCTGCGGATCGCCGCAGACGATCACGTCCTGGTGCTGGTCGTTCACCACATCGCCATGGACGGCTGGTCGCTGGAACCGCTGGCCGCCGATATCGCGGAGGCGTACCGGTCGTATGCGTCCGGGTCGGCGCCGCAATGGACCGAACTTCCCGTCCAGTACGCCGATTACACGCTGTGGCTGCAGGACACGCTCGGCGCGGAGGACGATCCGGAATCGCCGATCAGCCGTCAGCTCGACTACTGGCGCGAGGCGCTGGACGGCATTCCCGAACTGCTGCCGCTGCCCACCGACCGGCGTCGTCCGGCGACGCCGAGCTACCGCGGCGGCACGGTGGACTGTGTCCTCGACGCCGACACCCACCGCGAACTGCAGGTCGTCGCCGCCCGCCACGGCGTCACCATGTTCATGGTCCTGCACGCCGCGCTGGCCTCGCTGCTGCACCGGATCAGCACCGAGCACGACATCACCGTCGGCACGCCGATCGCCGGACGCGGACAGCAGGCCCTCGACCCGATGGTCGGCATGTTCGTCGGCACCCTGGTCCTGCGCACGCCGGTGAGCGGCGCGCAGACCTTCGCCGATCTGCTGCGCGCCGTCCGCGACACCGACCTCGAGGCCTTCGCGCATGCGGACGTGCCGTTCGAGCGGCTGGTCGAGGTGCTCAATCCCGCGCGCTCGCAGGCGCATCACCCGATGTTCCAGGTCATGCTCTCGGTGCGGAATCAGCCGGTGCGCAGCCTGGAACTGCCGGAGCTGACGATCGAGGCGTGCGACGCCGATCCGGGGATCGCGAAATTCGATCTGCAGTTCACCCTCACCGAATCGTGGACCGAGCAGCGGGAACCGGCCGGCATCACGGTCTCGGTGAATTTCGCCCGCGACCTGTTCGACGACACCAGTGCCGCCCGCCTCGGCGCGCGGTTCGCCCGCTTGCTGGAGGCCGCGGCCGCGAATCCCGAACTGCCGGTGGGTGATCTGGAACTGCTCGACCCCATCGAATGGTCGACGCTGGCGCCGGTGCGGGGTGCGCTCGCCGGCCGGCCGGGGACACTGCCCGACGTCTTCGCCGCTGCGGTGGCCGTCGATCCGCGCGCGATCGCTCTGCGCACCGCGGACGCCGAGATCAGCTACGGTGCGCTGGACCGCTGGACCAACCGGCTGGCCCGGGTGCTGATCTCGCTCGGTGTCGGACCGGAAATGCTGGTGGCCCTGGGCATTCCGCGATCGATGGAATCGGTGGCGGTGACGCTGGCGGTGGCCAAGACGGGTGCGGCGTTCGTGCCGGTCGACCCGAACTACCCCGAACACCGCATCGCCCACATGCTCACCGATTCCGGTGCCACCCTGGGCATTACGCTCGACGCCCACCGCGATCGGATGCCCGCGGGCGCCGAATGGGCCGTCCTGGACGCACCGGCCCTGCAGGAGCGCGTACTGCGCGCCTCCGACGCGCCGATCGCGCCGCACGAGCGGCGGGGCCGGCTGCGCATCGAGAACCCGGCCTACGTCATCTACACCTCCGGTTCGACCGGCACACCGAAGGGTGTGGTGGTCACCCACGGCGGTCTGTCGAACTTCGCCGCCGAAACCGCCGAACGGTTCGACGTGCGACCCGACAGCCGGGTGCTGCACTTCGCCACCCCGAGCTTCGACGCGGCCATGCTCGATCTGCTGTTCGCCCTGGGCGGGGCGGCGACGCTGGTCATCGCCCCGACCGGGGTGTACGGCGGTCCGGATCTGGCGCGGTTGCTGGCCGAGGAGGACATCACCCACGCGTTCATCACCACCGCCGCGCTCGGCACGGTGGATCCGGCCGGGCTCGACTCGTTCCGGCACGTGCTCGTCGGCGGCGAGGCGTTGCCGCCGGAGCTGGTGGCGCGGTGGGCGCCCGGCCGCAACCTGCACAACGTGTACGGACCGACCGAGACGACCATCGTGACCCTGATGGCCCCCCCGATCGCGCCGGGGGCGCCGATCACCATCGGCGAACCGATCCGCGGCGTGCACGCGGTGGTGCTGGATTCGCGGCTGCATCCGACCCCGGCCGGCGTGGTCGGTGAGCTGTATCTGTCGGGTCCGGCGCTGGCGCGTGGTTACCACAATCGCACGGGGCTCAGTGCCCAGCGGTTCGTGGCCAATCCGTTCGGCAAGCCCGGCGAACGCATGTACCGCACCGGCGATCTGGTGCGCTGGGTACAGCGCGGTGGCCGCGCCGAAGTCGAGTACGTCGGCCGCACCGACCACCAGGTCAAGATCCGCGGTTTCCGGATCGAACTGGGCGAGATCGACGCCGCGCTGCACCGCCACGAGCAGGTCGAATGGGCCACCACGATCGGTCACCGGACCGCCGCGGGCGCCACCGCGCTGGTGTCGTATGTGAAGCCGCGCACCGGCACGAGTCCGACGGCGGCGCAGTTGCGCACCCATGTGGCCGGTCTGGTGCCGAGTTATATGGTGCCGCAATCGATCATGCTGCTGGAGTCGGTGCCGCTGAGCCCGGTCGGCAAGCTGGATCGCAAGGCGCTGCCCGAACCGGTCTTCGCCGCCGAACACGGCTACCGCGCGCCGTCGGGCCCGCTGGAGACGGCCGTCTGCGCCGCCTTCGCCGAGGTGCTGGGAGTCGAGAAGGCCGGCGCCGACGACGGGTTCTTCGATCTGGGCGGCAACTCGCTGCTCGCGACGAAGGTGGTGGCGCACATGCGTTCGGCCGGGATCGAGATGCCGGTGCAGCTGATGTTCGCCGAATCCACTCCGGCCGGTATCGCCCGGCAGCTGGCGGCCTCCGGCGAGGATGTGCTGGCGGTTGCGATGCAGCCGCTGCTGCCGATCCGGCCCGCCGGCGAGTCCACGCTCGAGCCGCTGTTCTGCGTGCATCCGGCGATCGGTCTGTCGTGGTGCTACGCGGGCCTGCTGGCGCATCTGCCCGGCGACCGCCCGGTCTACGGGCTGCAGGCCCCGCACATCACCGGTGAGCAGGAACACGACTCCATCCGGGCGGCCGCGAAAGACTATGTCACGCATATGCGTTCGGTGCAGCCGGAGGGGCCGTACCATCTGCTGGGCTGGTCGCTGGGTGGTCTGATCGCGCACGAGATCGCGGTCCAGCTGCAGGAGGCGGGCCAGCAGGTGGCGCTGCTGGCGATGATGGACAGCTACCAGCTCGGGGATCGCTGGCTCGACCAGGCGATGCCGGGCGTGGCCGACATCATCGGCGAATTCGGCAGCGATCTGCTCGGTGGCGACCACGGTGTGGACCCGGGTCTGACCCTGGACGAGGCGGCCGAGCTGCTGCGCAACCGGCCCGGCCCGTTCGCGGCGCTGACCATGGACCATCTGCAGCGGCTCTACACCGGATACGCCAACGGCACGGTGCAGGCGAACGGATTCCGGCCGCGGGTCTTCGACGGTGATCTGCTGTTCTTCACCGCCGCCGACGACGAGATCAACCTCGCCGACCCGCAGCGCTGCGCCGCGGCGTGGGAACCGTTCGTGACGGGTGTGATCTCCGACCGCAAACTGCGCTGCCGGCATTCCGGCATGACGACGCCGGAAGCGCTGGCCGTCATCGGCCCGGTGCTGCGGCAACAACTCGAGGCCGCCGCCGGCGGCGACACGGAGGAGACGCTGTGAGTTTGGCAGTGGAAGTCACCGATCTGGTCAAGACCTACGGCAAGGCCCGGGTGCTCGACGGCATCGATCTGGAGATCCCCTCGGGGACCGTGATGGGTCTGCTGGGTCCCAACGGCGCCGGGAAGACGACGACGGTCCGGATCGTCACCACCCTGTTGAAACCGACCTCCGGCAACGTCCGGGTCGCCGGGGTCGACGTGGTGCATCATCCGGCGCGGGTGCGCACCCGGATCGGGCTGTCGGGGCAGTACGCCGCGGTCGACGAGAACCTGTCCGGCTTCGAGAACCTGCGGATGGTGGCCCGGCTGTACGGGATGGACCACAAGAAATCCGCCGAGCGCGCGACCGAACTGCTCTCGGCGCTGGGACTGGAACATGCGGCCGGGCGCCGTGCGGGCACCTACTCCGGCGGTATGGCCCGCCGCCTGGACCTCGCCGGTGCGCTGGTAGCGCGGCCCACGGTGGTGGTGCTCGACGAGCCGACCACCGGCCTGGACCCGCGCGGGCGGCTCGACATGTGGAAGGTGATCGGCGACCTGGTCGACGACGGCACCACCGTGCTGCTGACCACTCAGTATCTGGAGGAGGCCGATCAGCTGGCCGACCGGATCACCGTGATCGACAAGGGCAAGGTGATCGCACGCGGCTCGGCCGACGAACTGAAGACATCGATCGGCGGCGACCGCCTCACCGTCACCCTCGCGGAGGGGCAGGACCCGGGCCCGGCGAAGTCGGTGCTGAGCGAGGTCGGTCTCGGCGAGCCCATCCACGAACCGGGCGCCGATCATGTCTCGATCGTGGTCGGCGACGGCACCCGCACCATGGTCGAGGCGTTGCGCCGGCTCGACGACGCGGGGGTGTGCGTGGTGGACGCGGAGGTGACCCGGCCGAGTCTCGACGATGTGTTCCTGTCGCTGACCGGTACGCCCGCGGAGCCGATCGAAGAATCCGAAACCGAAGACGTAGCAGAGGAGATCATGTCGTGAGTACCGTCGAAGCGGCGGTCGCCGAATCGGAGACGGCGGCAGAGCCCACGCAGACAGACGCGGCGGTGACGCGGCCCGACATCGACAAGGACGTCCATACCATCGCGGCGCCGGTCCGGGTCTTCCGCGACAGCGCGATCATCGCCTACCGCAATCTGCTCACCATCCTGCGGGTGCCGACATTGCTGGTCACCGCGACGGTCCAGCCGTTGATGTTCGTGTTCCTGTTCGCCTACATCTTCGGGGCGTCGCTGGGCGGCGGCCAGTACCGCGAATTCCTGCTGGCCGGCATCTTCACCCAGACGGTCGCCTTCAACGCCGCGTTCACCACCGTGGGCCTGGCCAACGACCTGCAGAAGGGCATCATCGACCGGATGCGCACGCTCCCGATGTCGCGGATGGCGGTGCTGATGGGCCGCACCCTGTCCGACACGATGGTCAACGTGGTGGCGCTGGCCGTCATGGTGGCCTGCGGCTATCTGGTCGGTTGGCGGATCAACGGCTCGGTGGCCGATGCGGCGCTGGGGTTCGCGATCATCCTGCTGTTCGCGTTCGCGATGTCGTGGGTGGGCGCGCTGACCGGGCTGATCGCGCCGAATGTCGAGGTCGCCCAAAGCGCGGGACTGATCTGGCTGTTCCCGGTCACGTTCATCTCCTCGGCCTTCATCTCCGCCGAGACCCTGCCGGGCCCGCTGCGCTCGATCGCGGAGTGGAATCCGATCACCGCGGTCTCGGCATCGGGGAGGAAATTGTTCGCCAACAGCTCACCGCCGACCTTCACCGCCCCGCACGGCTGGCCGGTCGATCACTGCGTGGAATACGCGGTGGCGTGTTCGGTGGCGATTCTTCTCATCGCGGTGCCGCTGGCGTTGCTGCAGTACCGCAAGGTCGCCAGCCACTGACCGTCCCGACAGCGAAAAGTCCCCCCGCACCTGCAGTGCGGGGGGACTTTTTGCTGTTCCTCGAATTACCGGCCGCGCCGGGTCTTGAGCAGTTCGAGGCGCTCCTGCAGCAGCTCCTCGAGCTCCTCCTTGGAGCGGCGTTCCAGCAGCATGTCCCAGTGGGTGCGCGGGGGCTTGACCTTCTTGGGTTCCTGGGTGGTGCCCTCGATCAGGATGCCCTCCTGACCGTTACGGCACAGCCAGGTCGGCGGGATTTCGGCGTCGTCGGCGAACGGGACGTCGAACTCCTCACCGTTGTCGGTCCGGTACCGCGCCACTCGACGTGGTGCCAGGTCGTGGTCGCGGTCCGTCTCGTAGCTCACCGCTCCGAGCCGGCTACCTCGGAGTACGCGATCTGCCATGGTGTGCGGTCCTCTCTGGCCTGTCGGCAACGTTCTACTGGACTATCAACGCGCCGGCGGCCCGATCGGTTCCCGCGACGGTCAACCGCAGTATTTTACGGTCTCGGCCGGGCCTCGCCGCCTTCGGCCCGGCCGGTAGCGGTGATTCGCCGGTTCCGGCGAGGCCCGGGCGCGGGTGGCGGGCGGGCGGCTAAGGTGTCGGGTCATGTCGCGCCGTGTGCTGTCGTCGTGCCTGTGGTGCGGCCGGGAAATCGCCGATACCGAGATCGGCCGTCGCCGCCGGTATTGCCGGCAATCCTGCCGCCAGCGCGCCTACGAACATCGAAAGGGGCTGGAGGGGACGGGTATACCGGAGGATTCGGTGGTGCTGAGCGCTCAGGAGGCCGCCGACCTCGCCGACCGCTGGTTCGCCGCCCGGTGCGCGGCCGAGGATGTCGCCACCGCCGTCGCCGAGGGCGCCGACCCCTCGGAGCTGGCCGAATTGACCGCCAATCTGGTGGCACTCGCCAAGGACGCCGAACGGCTGCGCTGACCGTGCCGCACGACGGCCGCGCCCGCGCCCAGGGTCACCACGCCGAGCGCGAGAAATGCGAGCACGGTGGCGCGATCGGGGTGGATCAACGGCACCGCCCGCAGCGCCTGCCACAACAGCAGCGCCACCAGCCCGGCGTACCCGAGGCCCAGCACACCGATCAACCGGGCGCGCACCCGTTCGTCGAGCCAGGGCCGCCGGCGTGCGAGCCAGGCCGTGATCGCGACCGCCGCGAGCAGGACCTGGATGCCGTGCAGTCCCGCGAAATGCGGAATCCGCAGATCACCGCCGATCGTGCTCCAATGCGTGATCGGCATGTCGCCGACGCCGTCGCGCACGGGCAGGGCGGTATCGGTCACCGTATGCCCGGCCGCCAGCCGCACCGGACGACCCTGCGCGTCCCGCACGGTCTGCTCGCCGGTGAAGCCCATCAGATATCCGAGCGCCATCCCGGCGACCGCGATGGCGAGCCCGGCGTGCACTGCCCGGCTGGTGGGGCGGTCGAGGACGCGCTGGCGGCACAGGATCACCGCCACGACCAGATTCGCCAGGAACAGGCCCGGGACCCCGGAGGCGAACACCATCTGGCCGATCGAATTGACCGCATCGGTTTCGGTGTCGAAGTGGCTGAAGGTGCCGCGAGCGGCCTGCACCACGATGAAACCCACGTCCACGACGCCGGTGACGGCGAAAACGGTTCCCGCCCACCAGGTCACGCGCGCACCGCGATGCGGCACCGACAGCAGCCACGCCAGGGTCAGCGTGTACAGGCAGAAGGCGATCCCGAACTTGCCGGGTTTGAGCCACACCGACTCACCGAGGATGCGGCGATCGTCGAACGGCATGGCGCACAGGCAGCACAGGGCGAGTGCCGCCATCGCCGCCGAGGTGCACAACAGCGGCCGGTGCCATCGGCGGGCGGGGGAGGTGATCGTGGTCATGACGCGAAGGTAGGAGCGGCGATGCCCGTCGCGCGTCCCCCGGACGTACTGTTCGGCTCTCATACTCCGGTACCGGTACGTGGCGGCGGAAGGCGAGCTCTGTCACGGGTTTTGCCTCCGGCGGTCTGTCGCCGACCTTATCGGCGCGTCGTGGATTGCAATTCCGAGTCGGACCGGAAGCGGTACGGCCACGGGACGGCTGCCGGCAGATAACAGGCCCATCCACGGTTGCCGACATCCACGCACACCCCGCGTGAATCCCGCTCGCGGCCTTGGCGTTTCGCTGCACAGGCCACGGCGAACGGGATGCCGCGGCTCGAGACGAAACCGAAATATGCTCGCTACCAGGCAATTCGGGCATTGTTCGGCGGCGCGGCTTGTCGGACCATCCGAGTAACTTGGCGGTTATCAGCCCCATCGAAAATCTCCGGGGCTTCGTATCAAGGGGGCGGAGGGCCGTGTCGAACATCGACGAGCGTATCCGGATGGCAGTGGAATGGCTGCGCGGCAGTCAGTTACCGCATCTCGACGGGGGTGCGGGGTGGGGCTGGATCCCCGATGTTCCGCCGAATCCGCAGAACACCGCCGAGGTGGTCTGCATCCTGCATCGGGCCGGGTGCGAAATCCCGCGTGCCGCAAAAGTTGCCATGCTGGTGCGGGCAACGGTCGTGCAACGGCCGATCGGCGACGAATGGTACTTCCGCACCCCGATCGACGTCGCGTGGCGGATCCGCGCCCTGCGCTGTCTCGGAATCGCGGAGACCGACACCGATCTGGCCGGGGCCGTGCGAAATCTGCTGGACCAACAGGATTCCGAAACCGGCGGCTGGCGCATGTCGGGCTTCCTGGGCCCGGTGTCGATCACCGCGACGGCTGCCGCGGTCGAGGCGCTGATCGGTGGCGGGGCCTTCGACGGTGAACGCCACCAGGCCATCTCGCGGGGCATCGCCTATCTGGTGTCGTCGACGTATCAGGAGCCGCGGACGTTGCCGATGTACGCGGCGGCCCACATCGCCGCCGTGCTCGCCCGGCCGGAGATCGTCCGGATCGGTGACAAACGCGCCGAACGCGCGTGCGAGCTGGCGGTCAAGCGACTGCTGACCGGACTGCGCCGGGGTGAGTGGGATATCGAGACCGAGATCTTCCGCCGTGACGATCTCGTCGACACCTGGCGCCATCTCACCCTGCACCTGGCGGTCGGGGCGGTGATCGCGGCCGACAGCCGCACGATCTTCGACCCGGCCGTGCGGGCGGCGATCGTCGCGCTGCTGGATATGCAGGAGATGGACGCACTGGCCATCTACCGGGGCGGTTTCCGCATCTCGGACGAGGGGCCGGTCACCTCGTATGCCACCACGCAGGCGCTGGAGGCACTGCTGCAGGTGCGCCCGGCGATCAACGAGCGCGTGAATCCGGCGAAGGTGTACGACGAGATCTGCCGGGTCGACGGCGCCCATCGCACCGACCCGCAGGCGATCGCCACACTGGGCGGGCATCGCCTGCTGATGAATTCGACTGCGGGACAGGCGTTGCTGGTGCTGGCGGCGTCCGCCGGCGCGACGGTGTTCGCGTTGGCGGTCGGTTTCGACACCGTATTCGGCACGGTCGGCAGCCGCGCGCTGGTGGTATGGGGCACGGTACTCATCGCGGTGGGCACGTATTGCGGTCTCGCGACGCGCTTTCCGCGACTACCCAAGCGGCGGGTGGCGAGCGCGGTATTCGCCGCGTTCACCGCGCTGGTCATGCCGGTGGTCACTTATCTGCTCGCCTGAGCCGATGAGCGCCCCGCTCCTGCGCATGGTCGCGGTGACCTGCCTGTGGGGTACCTCCAGCGCCCTGCTGGCGACGCTGGCCGCTCCCACCACCGCGGGCCTGGTGGCTCTCGGCGGAGCGGTGCCGCTGCTGGTGTCGGCGCGGCTGCGCGGTCAGCACCCGTGGACAACGCTCACCGCCCATCCGGCGTTGTACTTCCGGCTGGGCGGGCTGGAGGCGGCGAATCTGGTCCTGTACGTGGCGGCGCTGCGGATCGGGCCGCTGCCGGTGGTGGTCGCCCTGCACCTGACCGCGCCGATGCTGATCATCGCCGCCGCACTGGTCCGCGGCCGGCGCGCGCCGACGCTGCCGGTACTGCTCGAACTGCTCCTGGTCGCGGCGGCGATCGGGCTGGTCGCCTGGCGGCACCCGGGCGGCGACCCGCAGATCGCCGCGGTGACCGGATGCGTTCTGGCACTGGGCAGTGCGGCCTGTGTCGCGTTGCTGGTCAGCGTGATCGCCCGGCACTCGGGTCCGGACCACACGATCACCTCGGCGGCGTTGCAGTTGCTGTTCGGCGGTATCGCGAGCAGTCCGCTGCTGCTGCTGGATCCACCCTCCGGGCGGGTGGCGATCGAACTGGCCGCGGTGGGCGCCACTCTCCTCGGACCCGGATTCGCGCTCTACTGGCAGGCCCTGCGGGAACTGAGCGCGGCCACGGCCAGCGTCATCGGGCTGAACGAGGCCGTGGTGGCCACTCTGGTGGGAGCGGTGGCCACGCACAGTCTGCCCACGGCGGCGACCGCCGCCGCGGGGCTGCTCATTCTGATCGCGGCCGGGCTAGAGCAGCGATCGGCGCCGCGACATCGCGTGCCGCCCTGACGAATTCGGTGCAGTGCGCGGGGTCCTTGTCACCCCGGCCGTCGTCGACGCCGGAATTGACATCGACCCAGGACGGCCGGACCGCGTCGATCGCCGCGGGGACATTGTGCGGGTTGAGTCCGCCGGCGAGCATGACCGGAAAGGCCGGGCTGTCGAACAGTTCGACGATGCGTGCGCTGATCGACCAGTCGTGGGTGCGCCCGGTGCCGCCGAGCCGGTCGGTGGATCGCGAATCCAGTACGAGCCCATCGCAATCGGGCGCCGCCCGCTCGGCGGCGTCGATCGCCTCCGGCCCGGTGACGTGGATCGCGCGGATCACCCGCCGACCGCCCGCGCCGCGCCGGACCGCGCGTGCGGTGTCGTGTGAGATCAGGCCGTGCAACTGGATGCAGTCGACGCCGATCCGATCGGCGAGGCGCAGAACCTCGCCCGCGTCGGTGAGATGGGTGACCAGTACGCGTTCCATCGAGGAGGGCACCAGCCTGGACAATCGGTGGGCGGATTCCGGGTCGAGTTCGTCTTCGCTGAAATGCGTCGTGCCCGAAATGAATCCGGCCGCGTCCGCATCGGCTGCGACGACGGCCCGGAGATCGGACTCGCTACGGATACCGCAGATTTTGGTTCGGACGGTGATCATCGGCACACGATACTGCCCGAACGTGTCCAGTCCGGTGGTTCGTGGCGATTACCACGCTGACCGCGTCCGCGGCGCGGAACTCAGCCGACGCGGCGATATGCGGTGCCGCGGCGGTCGGCCTCGGCCCACCGGCGCCGGTCCAGCTGCGTGTCGACGGCTTCCACCACATCCGGAACGGTGATCTGCAACAGACCCGGATCGGGGGTGTCGCCATCACGGTCACCGGCGCTGCCCGCCCACAACGCGATGTGGCGGCCGGACAGATGCGGCGGCGGTCCACTGCGGCCGGGCGCGGTGGGACCGAACAGGGCCACGGTGCGGGTGCCGAATGCCGTCGCCAGATGTGCGACGCCGGTATCGCCGCATACCACCAGCGCGGCTTCGGCGACGGTGGCCGACAGTTCGATGAGATTCTGCTGCCCGGCCAGCACGTGGTCGTGCGACAGGCCGGCACGCGCGGCGATGCCGAGGGCGAGATCGCGTTCGAATTCGTCGCCGGTCACCACGACCTCGCGCCCCTGGACGAGCAGATGCCGGATCACCGCGGCGAAGCGTTCACCGGGCCAGCGGCGGGCGGGTGCCCCGGCGCCCACGTGCACGACCACACAGTCGCGGTGGCTGGTGGTGGCCACGGGCGGCACCAGGCCGAGATTGCGGCGGTCGGCGCTGATTCCGGCCGACTCCAGCAGATGGCACCAGCGGTCGATGTCGTGCATATCCGCTTGCCATTCGGGGCCGTCGAGATCGGGGAAGGCGGCATTGCGGTAACTGAGCAACCGGGCGGGTTCGGTGCGGGCCAATTCGACGATGCCCTCGGCGCCGGAGCCCTGCAGGTTCACCGCCAGCGCGGGCGGCGCGCCGTCCCAGCGCATGGTATGCGGGTCGGCGGCGGCGACCATCTCGTCCACCGACGTGATGAGGTCGACGATGGGTTTGAGCCGGTGCGGTGCGGCCAGCACGATGTGATCGCGTGGCCTCGCCCGGCGCAGCGCACGAAGAGCGGGGACCGCGGTGAGGAGATCACCCAGTCCACGTGCGCGCAGCACGAGTACAACCGCCACCCTCTTCTCCTAGCCATCACCAAGCGACCCAGCAGTCCCGACCCACTCGATTCCGCACCGTTGCCGCGGCACGAACGAAGAGAGCCACCTGAAGATGACTACCCGACCCGATCCGGCGTGAAACGCGCGTATTTCCCCACGCGCCGGCATCCAAACCGGTCGGCACCCCGTGGGGGTCGCGGCGACCTGCCGAGCGCCCGGACTACACGCAGGAAACCGGCGCTGTGAGAAGGGCGACATCGCGAGAACGCCTGGGGCGGTGCGGATATGCGGGGGAGGCGGGCGAGAGCTGTTCTACTACGCAGTGTCGTTGAATCTGCGTCGATCCTCTACGCTGTGAGCCATGACAGTGGTCTACAACCTGGTGGTCATCGCCCACCTGCTCGGTCTCGCCGCGGTGATCGGCGGATACGCTGCCGGCCGGCCCGCGGTGTCGCAGGTGATGCTGTGGGGTGCGCGAGCGCAGATCGTCACGGGTCTGATCCTGGTCGGCATGGCCGACGGCATCGATTCCCTCGACAAGAATCTCGACATGGCCAAGATCGTGGTGAAACTGGTCATCGCGGTCGCCGTGGCCGGTCTGGCCGAGATCGCGCACGCAGATGCCAAGCGTGGCAAGACGATTGCCTGGATGGCCGACGCCGCCGGACTGCTGGCCATCGCCAACGTGTTCGTGGCCGTGTTGTGGCACTGAACCGCGAAGCTCGGCGATCGCGTTGAGCCGCGCGGCGTCGGATGCGGTTCGGCATCGACTGCCGAACCGCATCCGACGCCCGTTCAGCCCTCCAGCAGGGTCTGGCCGAGGTAGCCCTGTGCGTCGGTGATTCCCGGCGGAATCACGAACACCGCGGACCCGACGGGTGTGGTCCAGGTGTTCAGGGCGTCGAATTCGGCCAGGCGGCGCTGCACCGGCAGATACTGCGCCGCGATATCGCGCTGGTAGGCGGCGAACAACAACCCCGAATTCGAGGTGGTCCCGGGCGCGGGGGCATCGTCGTAGTTGTAGCCCCGCCGCAGGAAACGCTCGCCGTCGCTGGTGTGATGCGCCCGGGCGATATGCGCCGAGGGCGGTATGACCGGGATGCCGTGGGCGTCCACGGCCGCGAAATCCGGATCATCGGATTCGCGGGTACCGGTCAGCGGCGCCCCGGTCGCGATGCGCCGGCCCACGGTCAGTTCCCGTCCCTCGGGGTCGAGTTGGTCCCAGGTGTCCAGATTCATCGCGATCCGTCGCAACACCATCGAGGTGCCGCCGCGCAGCCACGGCACGGTCGCGCCGTCGTCCCACACCAGCCGATCGAGATCGGCTCCGGGGGCGATGTTGACCGTGCCGTCGACCTGGCCCATCAGATTGCGCATCGTCTGCCCGGCAGCAGCGTTGCGGAATCCGCGCTGGGTCCAGCGCACCGTCACCAGGGAGGTCACGCTGCGTGACAGCGCCCGTACCGCATGCGCCACCGTCGTCGCCTCGTCCGCGCAGACCTGCAGCAGCAGATCCCCCTCACAGAATGCGGAGTCGAGCCGGTCGATGGTGAAGCCGGGCAGTTGCGCGAGCCACTGCGGCCGTGCGGATTCGAGCCCTGCCACGGTGAACAGCCGCGGGCCGAATCCGACGGTCACGGTCAACCGGGCGGGCCGGCGAGCCAGCTCCGGTTCGGTATCGGCCAGCGTGGGTTCGCCGGCCGCGAGCCGCGCCGCGTCGCCGGACCAGATGCGCAGCAATCCCACGAGGTCGGCCCGGCCGGTGCCGGGCCGCAGATCGAAGGCCACGAACGCCGCATGCTGCTGCGGCACGGTCGCGATCCCACCCTGATGCGGTCCGTAGAACGGTTCGCGCGCGGTGCCCGGGTCGGCGGTCTCGGCGTGGCGCGCCCAGCGGTCGGCGCCGAGGGTGAGCCCCGCGACGCCCGCCGCACCGGCCGCGGCCGCACTGCCGCCGAGTAGCCGCCGCCGCGAGAGCCGCTCAGCCACCGTGGGCGGCCGGGGTCGGTGAGTAATTCTCCTGATTGCCCGCGAAGTCACGCACCTGCGCGGTGAAGGTGGTGCTGGTGCCGTCGGCGAATTTCACCGTGACCGGTGTCTGGGCTCCCGTGCGCAGCGGCGCCTTCAGATCGATGAACATCAGGTGGTCGCCACCCGGCGTCAATTTCGCGCTGCCGTGTGCGGGTATCGCCAGACCGCCGGCCTTGGGCCGCATCATGGACGCACCGTTCGACTCGACCACCTCGTGGATCTCCATGCGCGCCGACGCCGGGCTGGTCGCGTCGACGACGCGGGTCTCGTGGTCGCTGTTGTTGGTGAAATTCGCGAACGCCGCCGACATGCCCGCATCGGCGGCCTTGATCCATTGATCGCTCACGGTGACCGAATTGGCGTCCGCGGCAGTGGATGTGCCGCCGGACGAACATCCGGCCAGCAGCAGCGGGATCGAGGCCGTGGCGGTGATCAGCAGGGCCGCGGACCGGTGCCGGTGCACGGGGCCGGCCGTGGCACGAGGCGGCCGTGTCGCACTGTGCGGCCGGGCGTCGGATGCCGGCCGCCGGGGACCGCGGTCACCCGAAGTGAGAGCGGAACGCCCGGCGTGGGGGAGAGAGAACATTGGTGAACTCCGTTGCATGAGAAGAGGTTTCATCGTGGGGCGGCAGGGTGCGTAGCGGACACACTCACCGCGACCGGGTGCTTGCTGCACGCGGGTCTGCGCGTTGCGCTGTATACGGGTGAGTGAGCGTTTGCCGTACTCCGCCATCGGTATTCGCTCGTTGCTGCCAAGCTGCGGGAGGGTTCGACCTGGATGACCACCCGGAACCGGCCGCATGCGGCTCGTCCGGCATCCGATCGACCCGGGCTCTATCGGAACCGTGGACGGATGGGCGGCCGGAACAGTACTGCTTGGGATCAGCGATTGGCGGTCGCGGAGGGCCACAGTGGTCATCGTCACCGGAAAAGCCGGGCATGCCGACGTCGACCCGGCGCACCGGACAACCGAGGCTGATACCGGGTGTGAGCCCGGTCCGACAGCGTCCCGCAGCCTGGACTGCTCGAGCGACCGCTTCCGATCGCGTAGCGGGCCGTCCAGGTGCCGTGCGGCACGGTCCATTCGGGTCGCCGTACCCCCGATTGCCGATTGCCGAGTGGCGAACCACCGGTGGTGGGCTGCGGGCCCCCGCTGGGCGCACCCTGCGGCGGCTCCCGGCTACCTGGGGACTATCCGCGTATCGCGCAGCTCAGCTGTTGACGGTCATCGGAAGTTCAGGTCCCGATCCGGCGAGACAGTGGACGTCCACCGAGATACCGGTATCACGCCCACGCGACGACGCCATGCGAGGCAGCGAACGAACGGCTGAGGGCGGGCGGCCCACGCCGCCCGGTGCCCGACGCCAGCACGAGCCGCCGCGGCACTGTCACCGTATCCGGCACCGAGACGACGACCGGAGCGCCGCTGATTCCCAGGAAATGGGTAACCGCGCCGACCGCGCGTCGAATCAGTGAAACCGCGCGTCGCAGCGTGGTTTCCGCGCCGCGGACCAAAATCGCCCCGGCCACCGTCGCCGCCAGGTGCGCGACCAGCATGGGCGCGGTGATCAGCACGTCGTGGCAGTCCGGCGACAGCGTCAGCGCCAGATGGCCGAGCAGCTGTCCGATCGCGAGCAGGCCCATGAGCCGGAACAGTCCGGTGCGGGCGTGCGCGGCGAGGCAGCCGATCGCGGTGCTCGCGGCGATCAGCATCATGATCGCCGTGGAACCGGGTGCCACCGTGCCGCCACCGAGGGCGTGCGCGGCGATACTCACCGTGCCGGCGGCGGCGCCGACGGAGCCACCACGCAGTCGCGTGGAAGGGTCGGCCGTTGCTCGCACCCGATCATGGTATCGGTGCTCGCCGGTGTGCTCGGCCGCCAGGTCCAGCGGTTCCCACTCGGCGTGATGCCCGTCACCCCTCGCGGTTTCGGCGGTCCGGGGTCAGAGGATTTCCAGCTCGGCCTCGCGCAGATCCTGGGGAAAGACGAATCGCCGCAACGCCCAGAACCGGAATGCCATCGCCAGCAGCACGCCCAGGATCTGCCCGGTGATGAAGTTGGATACGGCCTGGGTGAACGGGCTGACATGCGGCACCCGGATGTCGAAGACGTACAGCGAGACCGCCTGCGGAATCACGGTGACGCCGACCGCCAGCGCGCTGACGGCGAAGAACAGCGCCGCCTCGTGGCCGCGCCGGCGTCCGCCGCGGGTGTTGAACGACCATTCCCGGTTCAGGATGTAGGAGACGATCGTCGCGATCAGCACGCCGAACGCGCGCGCGGTGAGCGGCTTGTCCGGCAGCACGGTCAGCTTGAGCGCGTACACCACTCCGGTGTCCACGAACCAGGTGATCGCGCCGACGACGGCGAATTTCATCAGCTCCCGATGGGCGAGCAACAGTGCGCGCCAGCGTTCGGGCAGCCGGTCCAGTCCAGCCTGCACCAACGACACGCAATCCACCCTAACCGTGAGCCGGGCGCCGGGCATCCGGACAGCGATCATGACCCGGGAGGTAATCGTCACGCCGACCGCACCCGCATACGATCGGGCAGGTGCCGACCCATACCGCCGGAGATCTGCTGCGCCACTGGCGTCGCACCCGCCGCCTCAGCCAGCTGGAGCTGGCCGGGCGCGCCGAAACCTCGACCCGTCACCTCAGCTTCGTCGAAACCGGCCGGTCCACGCCGAGCCGCCAGCTGATCCTGCACCTCAGCGAGGAGCTCGACATCCCACTGCGCGAACGCAATCGGATGCTGCTGGCCGCCGGCTACGCCCCGGTCTATGCCGAACCCGGATTGGATACCCCCACCATGGCCCCCGTCCGCACCGCGATGCGGCAGATCCTCACCGGCTATGAGCCGTATCCGGCCCTGGCCGTGGACGCGCAGTGGAATATGGTCGACGCCAATTCCGGTGTCGCCCTGTTCCTCGACGGCATTCCCGCCGACCTGCTCACACCGCCGGTCAACGCCCTGCGGCTGAGCCTGCACCCGCAGGGGCTGGCGCCGCGCATCCTGAATCTGGCGCAGTGGCGCGGACATCTGTTCGAACGCGTCGATCGCCAGATCGAGGCCACCGGCTCGGCCGATCTGGCGGAGCTGCGCACCGAACTGCTCGGATATCCCGGGGGCCGTGACGATCCCGGCTTGCCGGAACCGGATCAGGCCGTCGTCCCGCTGCGACTGCGCCACCACGACGGCGAACGCGGTGACATAGAACTGGATTTCATCAGCACCATGACCATTTTCGGCAGCCCGATGAACGTCACGGTCGCCGAGCTCGCGATCGAGTCGTTCCTGCCCGCGAGCCCGGAGACCGCCGAATTCCTGCGCCGCCGTTCACAGCTCGAGTAGATGCGGCAGCCCGGCCCGATAGCGGTCGGCGTCGATGCGCTTGAACGGCTCGAGTTCGGGCGGTGCGTACATCGGGAACACCGCCGCCCGCGGTGCCGTGTCACCTGCGGCGTCGAGCACCGCGTTGGCAGCCTTGCGTCCCGCCTCGCAGGCGCCTTCCATCGTCGCCAGATCGATGCCGGTCCGTACGTGGTCGCCGCAGAAGAACACGTTGCCGATCGCCGAATGCGCCTCCGGCCGGTGGTCCCAGGAGCCGACGGTGTTCACCAGCAGCGGGGTGTCGTTGCGGTTGCCGCCCTCCTCGAAATGCACACCCGGATCGACGAACCACGAGTGCAGGTCGTCGTCGCGTAACCAGCCGGTGCCGGTGTTGAGCCAGCGTTTCAGCTGCGCCCACACCTCCTGCACCACTTCGTCTTTCGAGCACTGCTTGGCCGGTTTGCCGTACAGGATGCCGGGGGTGTCCCAGTCCGAGACGTCCGCGGACAAGCATTCCACCACCGTCCCGTCGCCGTAGCGGGCCGCGAAATCGCCGCGCCACATCGGCGCCTGCCGCAGTGCGGTGATCGCCCACGGCGAGCCGAGTGCCGCGATATGTCCTTCCGGCACGCCGGTGGGCTGCCGCAGATAGAACTGCACGCCGACCATCCAGTCCAGCACCAGTTCCCGCATCCCGGCCAGCGCCGGGTCCGCGGCGAGGATGTCGTCGTCGAGGATCGTGGCCGCGCGGTCGACCGGCATCGCGCACACGTACCAATCCGCCTGTACCGCACGCCCGCCCACGTTCGCGCCGCTGATCCGGTCACCCGACAGGCGCAGGCTCGCCAGGCCCGCGCCGGTGACGAACCGGACCCCCTGTCCGGACAGATGCGCCACCCACGGATCGATCCACGCCTCGTTGGTGGGGCCGTTCAGGATTCGATCCACCCCGCCGCGATATTGCGGCGCGATGCCGGCGCCCGCGAAAACCAGTGCCTCCCCGATGGTTCCGATGGTGCGCGCGGAGCTGGTCTCCGACTTCGCCGCCACCGTGATCCGGGTCAGCGCTCGCGCCAGGTAGTCCCGATAGGCCTGCGACTTCCCGGCGGCGCCGACCGCGTCCATCCACGATCGGTACTCCCATTGGCCGAAGCGGCGTTCGGGGGAGCTGGTGAACCACATCATCATCCGGTCGCCGAAGAACGCCAATTCCTGCGGCGGCAGCTGCGGGATGAAGCCGAATCCGGCGACGAGTGAGTTGCGGATGCGATCGGGGTTCAGTTCGCGCAACCCGGCGAGCTCGGTCGGCACCGTCACCGGGGGCAGATCCGGGAATCCGGCGACCGTGGACTCCACCCGGATCAGATTCCCGGCCACGCCGTTCGCGTTGCCGGGGAACGGGATTCGCGCCATGGTATCCGGTACGTGCTGGTAACAGCCGGGGAAGAAGCGGAAGCCGTGTTCGCCCGGCAGGTCCGCGCGCCCGCCCGCCCCGGTGCCGGGCACGCTCATACTGCGCGCCTTGCCGCCGAGCGCGTTCGGCTCGTACACCGTGACCGCATAGCCGCGTTCGGCCAGTTCGTGTGCCGCGGTCAACCCGGATACGCCACCTCCGAACACCGCCACCGTGCGTCCCGGGCCCACCTGGCGGCGTGGCGGATTCGCGCGTGCGGCCGTGGCCCATGCGCCGCTCGTCGCGAGGGCCGCGCCCGCTACCGCCGCCCCTCGCAGCAACTGCCGCCTGCCGAATCCACCCGCATCGTCTCGACCGGTCATGTCCACTCCTCGAATCAGCGAGCGGGACCGGCCCTGCGTCGATCCCGAAGCCCGAATTTCTGTGCCTGCGAATCTTTTTCACCGCGGTCCGGCAGTATCGAGGGCCCGCCGGGCGGCCCGCCCCTCACTTCGGCGCCGCCACCGGCCACCGCGGCCACGCCGAACCCCACCGCGCCGCCTGACGTTCCCGCCAGTCCTGCGCGCTGTCGCGCACCTCGCGAATCACGGTGTCCACCACCGTGGCCGCCGGCGCGTGCGCCAGTGCCTGCAGCGCGAACTTCGCCGCCCGTGCCGGGGTCAGCAGTTCGTCGGGGGTCCGCGCCCGGGTCATCACATCCAAGGCGAGGCCGGCCAGGTTCGGGTCGGCCGCACCGGCGCGGTACAGCTGCACCTCGAGCGGTGACATCTCGGTGCCGCGGGCGAGCCGGTTGGTCCACTGGTACATGGGCAGGCAGTCCTGTTCCCGCCGGTGCTCCCATCGGGTCAGTGCCCGGTCCAGCGCGGCCGCGTCGTCGAGTACCGGTGCCGCGTATTCGCCGAGCAACCGTCCGTAGCGCATCGCATCGCGCATTCCCTGTGCGGTGACCGGATCCTTGAAATGGCCGGCATCACCGGGCAATGCCCAGCCCGGACCGGTGGAGCGGCGGAAGTAGGAGACGATGCCGGTCGCCGAGCGCACCCGGCCGATCGGTTCGCAATCGGCCAGTCGCACAGCGAGTTCCGGGATCGCGGCCACCATGTCGCGGTAGCGCTGCTCGGTCTGCCCGGCGGTGCGCGGCCCGTGGGTGACCGGAGGCTGTATCAGCGACAGCACCGCACCGTCCTCGCACGGGAAGGCGGTTCCCAGCAGATCCCCGGCCCGCCACTGCGCGGCCGTCGACCGCCATTCCGGGCGGACGTCGCGCCAGTAGGCGAAGTAGCACGCCCGCCCGCTGGGCTTGCTGCGGTACGGGTCCAGGGCTCCGGTCAGCCGCGCCACGGTGGAGCGGCGCCCGTCCGCGCCGACCACCAGGCGGGCCCGGATCTCGTGGGTGGTCCCCGCACGATCGACCGCGCGCACACCGGCGACTCGGCCGGCGTCGCGGATGAGTTCGACGACCCGCATCGATTCGTGGACGGTCGCACCGGCCGCGCGGGCCGTGGACACCAGGGCTGCGTCGAATCCGGTGCGCCGCACGCACATCGCGTAGTCGATGCCTTCCACAGCGGTGAACGGCGCCCGCACCACCTGCCCAGCGCCGGCGGCGAACGCGACTCGCAATCGGGGCGCGCCGAGTGCCAGCACCCGCTCCAACGCGCCGAGCGCGGCCACCTCGGCGAGGCCGGCCGGCCACAGCAGATGGGTCGAGAGGGTGTCGGAGGGGAATCGGGCCGAGTCCACGACGACGACGCGCCGTCCCGCGCGGGCGAAGGCGATGGCCGTTGCCGACCCCGCGCAGCGCGCACCGACCACCACCACGTCGGTGAATTCGATGTCCGGGCAGTCGTTTTCACGGAGTTCGCGGTCATTCGCCGGATGTTCCCGGACGGTCGCGAGGATGCCCGAATCGGTCGGCGAGGAGTCGGCAGGTTCGTCGGTGGGCATCGGCGCCGCCTTCGGGGTCACTATGTTCGGACACTATGTCCTAATGAGAGAATGAAGTGGCTCCTCTCACATTGTCAATATGTTTGGACCGATTGTTCGCGGCAATTACCGACGCTCGAGCCGCCCGCGCCGGTGACACTCCGGATCGCCCACCTGATCCGGTCGCATCCGCAATGATCACCGGAAGGCGTGGCCGCCCGGCCCGATCGGAAACGACCGTGATGAGGTACCGCGATGGCTTTGATGTCACCCTTGGACTCGGCATTCCTGCTGCTCGAATCGCGCGAACACCCCATGCACGTCGGCGGCCTCTCGCTGTTTCGTCCCTCGGACACGCAGACACGATCGGCACGGCAGTTACACGAGGAGTTGGCCTCGGGCAGCGACCAACTCGCCTCGGTGTTCCGGCGCCGGCCCGCGCGGTCGCTGGCGAGTTTCTCCCCGCTGCGGTGGGATCTCGACGACGACGTCGACCTCGACTACCACGTCCGGCTGCTCTCGCTGCCCACGCCCGGGCGGGTGCGTGAACTGCTGGAGCTGGTGTCGATGCTGCACGGATCGCTGCTGGATCGCCATCGCCCGCTGTGGGAGGTCTACATCATCGACGGGCTCGCCGACGGCCGGATCGCCTTGTACACCAAGACACATCACGCGCTGATGGACGGCGTGTCGGCGGTCCGCACCTGGCAGCGGGCCCTCTCGCCCGACCCCGCTGCCCGCGACTGCGTGCCGCCGTGGCGCTCTCCCGGCCGACATCCCGGCGCCGGCCCGAGCACACTGTTGCGCCGCTCGGCCGACGCGGTGCGCGCGGCCGGGCGGATCGGCACCGCCGTCCCCGAATTGCTGTCGGGCGCATATACGATCGCGCGGGATTATCCCGAACCGCGCCCGTTCGGGGCCCCGCACACAATGTTCAATGTCGCCATCACCGGTGCCCGGCGGTTCGCCGCGCAGTCGTGGCCGCTGCCGCGGTTGCGTGCGGTCGGAGCGCGCGCGGAGGCGACCGTGAACGACGTGGT
Organism: Nocardia sp. MDA0666; assembly: GCF_003023875.1. NCBI lineage: Bacteria > Bacillati > Actinomycetota > Actinomycetes > Mycobacteriales > Nocardiaceae > Nocardia > Nocardia sp. MDA0666. Next base: position 43,770 of record NZ_PYHT01000015.1, on the reverse strand, counting down.
GCTGGCGATGTGCGCGGGCGCGCTGCGGCGATATCTGCTCGCCGAGCAGGCGCTACCGGCCGAGCCGTTGATCGCGATGGTGCCGGTCTCGCTGCGCGGTACCGCCGAAACCGCAGCGGGAGAGGGCAACTCGGTGGGTGCGGCACTATGCGATCTGGCCACCGACGAACCGGACCCGGCCGCGCGACTCGCCCGCATCCACTCCTCGATGGCGCGGACCAAGAACGCCATGTCGCGGCTGACGCCGCTGCAGATCCTGGGGCTGTCGGCGGTCAATGTGGCAGGACTGGCATCGGCGGCGCTACCGGTGCGGCTGCCGGCCGTCGCGCCGCCGTTCAATATCGTCATCTCCAACGTCCCCGGCGCCGCCGAACCGCGGTACTGGAACGGCCTGCGCCTGGAAGCCGCCTATCCGGCGTCGATTCCCCTCGATGGACAGGCGGTCAACATCACGACGATCAGTTCGGATGGTGCCATGCACTTCGGCATCGTCGGGTGCCGCCGCAGCGTGCCGCATCTGCAACGGCTGCTGACCGGGCTCGACGAATCCCTCGCCGAACTGGAGTAGCCGGGCTGTGCGCGGCAACCGGACGCGACTCGACGGTCGGTCACTCGATGGTCAGGCGATGCGGGCGGTTTCGGTGAGGGCCTCGGTGGCGGCGGTGAGAATCCGTCGCGCCCGCGGAAAGTCCCGCAGCTGCCCACCGAGCAGATCGATGACGGGAAACAGCGAGTGGGCGGGTACCGCGCGTGCGCTCAGCACGTCGGCGGTCCACGTGACGAAGGCGGTGAACAACTCGGCGTCGTCCAGATACAGTGCGGTAGCGAGGAATTCGAGTATCTGCGCGATATCCTCGGCGGTGCGTTCCAGCTGGAATTCGGAATACTCGCGCATCGCGGGGAAACGGTGCTCCAGCTCCGCCATGGTGGCCGCCAGCAACTGCGGTGTGCTGCGGGCGATCATGGTGAATTCCTGATCGGTCAGATGCGGCAGCGTCCGGTGCGCCTGCTGCTCGCGTCGCAGCCCCCGGGCGAGCAGCTCGGCCGCGGTCGCGGCATCCAGCGCCCAGGCGTCCGCACCGAGCAGGTCCGCCCAGCGGCCCTGCGGCCCGAACGCCGCACCGCCCACGAGCACCGGCACTCCGGCCGCCTGACATGCGGTGATCGTGCCGTGCGCCGACGGCAGGCGGGTCGGCAGCGACGACGACAGCAACACGGCATCGGGGCCGGTGTTGTGCAGGTGGGCGATCAGGTGCCGCGTGGGCACCTGGGCGCCGAGGAAGTCGACGTGCCAGCCACGCAGCCGCAGCACCTCGGCCACCAGCCGGGCGGGCAGCGCATGCCATTCGCCGTCCACACACGCGACGGTCACCCGCCCGGCCGAAGCGGGGCGCGTACCGGCTGCATGCAGAGCCAGTGCCGTCACGGCACGATCGTTGATCGCGGTGGCGGTGTGCTCGTCGGCGACACTGAGGGTGTTCGCGGCCCATTCCGCACCCACCCGGCGCTGCACGGCGGCGATCACATCGAGCAGGACCGCCTCCGGTTCCAGACCCGCATCCAGCGCCGCGAGCACGATGCCGATCGCCGCCCGTTCGTCACGGCCCGTGACCGCCGTCCACAGCTCGTCACGAAATGCGGAGGCGTCGAGGGCGATTCGGCGATGCGGCTCGGACATGTACGGCGGCTCCTTCGCTGCGCGGGTCAGTCGATCACGAGGGTCGGGGTGCGCGGCGCGGTGATCGCGACGACCGCGATGTCGTCGTGCTGGTTGCGGCCGACCCACTGGGTGGTGAGCATGTGGACGCGCTCGACCACCGCCTCCGCGGGCATATCCGCACACTGCGCCAGCGCGGCGATCAAACGCTCCTCACCGAACATGCGCCGGCCCAGCGGGCCGCCGCGGGCCTCGGTCACACCGTCGGTGTAGAGCAGGCAGGTCTCCCCGGGCGCGAGCGAAGTCCGGAAAGTCGTGGCGGTGATGTCGGGGAGCGCGCCGACCAATTGCCCACGCGTCTCGGCCGTCTCGACGGTCCCATCGGCGCGCACGATCAACGGCGGCGGATGCCCGGCGGAAGTCAGCCGCAGCAGCACCCGCCCTTCCCGATATACGGCCGATGCCAGCACCAGCGTGGCGAACCGGTCGTGGTGCGAGGACACCAACGCGTCGTTCAGCAGGGCGAGCATCCGCTGGTGATCCTCGGCCATCGGCACCAGCGCGTGAACGGTGTTGCGGATCTTGCCGGTCAGCACGGCGGCCTCGAGACCTTTACCGCAGACGTCGCCGAGCACGACGAGGGTTTCCCCGTCCGGTGTCGCCGCGCGGTGCACGTCGTAGAAGTCCCCGCCGATGATGTCGTGATTCTCCGAAGCCCGGTAGGCGCCGGCCAAGTCGATTCCGTGGACCCGGTGCAGCTGCGGCGGCAGCAGCTCGCGCATCAGGATCGCCGTGATGCTGGTCTGCTCCGCGTACAGCCGTGCCGCCGACAACGCGATACCCGCGCGGCCGGCGAACAACTGGGCGAAGATTTCGTCGCGCTCGTCGAAGATCCGCTCGCCGGAGTGTCGCAGCAGTACCAGCGCCCCGGCCGAAACTCCATGGCCGGGAAGCGGAGTCACGATCACCGAGCCTGTGCGGTTGGCGAAACCGGGCGGCAGCAGCCACGCCGGCACCGCCGCGGCATCGAGCCACTGCGAGGGAATCGGCGGGAACCCACGCAGCGCCTCGCTCAGTCCGGCCACCGCGTCGGGATCCTCCTCGACGACGTTCACCCGCACCACACCGTGTTCGTCACATGAGACGACCGACAGCGCCCGCCCGGCCGGGGGAGTGACGACCACCGCGGCATCGGCGAGATGGCGGGCGGCGAGCCGGACTGTGGTCTCCAGGCACCTGTCGACATTCAACGAGGCCAGCAGCCGTTCGGAGGCCTGCGACAGGAATGCGGTCCGTTCGCGTTCCTGCTCCAACTCCGAACGGCTCTCCTGCAGCGAGCGCGCGGTGTCGCCGAGCAACCACCAGACGATCGTCCCCTCGGCGCCCGGAGAGGCGACCGCATGCAGTTCGCGCCCGCCTGCGCGCCCGGACGCCGAGGCGGGCGACGACACGCCGTCCGATGCGGCCGTCGCGTCGTGTGCCGCGGACAACCAGGGCAGTGCGGCGCGGTGCAACGGCTCACCCACCACCGCATCGGGCACCAGCACCGCGGCGTCGCCGGTCAGCGCCACCACCGTGCCCGCGCGATCGACCACCACAGCCGGATGCGGTATCGCCGACCATCGGTCCACGTCACTCACGACGGATTCGGGCATGGCGACCTCCACATCCGGTCGCACGAGCGAAACCCGCTGCGCCGCAGCCGAACCGGCGTCACGGCTGCTCCGCCGAGCTGCGCCGCGACCGTTGTCCGGCGTCGAGATCGGATCGCTTTTCGGTGGTGGGCGAGACCACGAATTCGACGGTCGTACCGTCGGCGCCCGAGACGACGCGGGTTCCGGGCATCAGGGCGTTCATCATGGGCAGGCCGCGACCGCGATCGACCTCCTCGTCCGCTCGCGGCGCGCGCCAGGTCCCGCTGTCGGAGACGGTGATGCGGATCGAATGCGTAGCCGTGGCGTGCAGCACGATGGTGCGGCCGTCACCGTGATGCCCGTGCTCGACCGCATTCGTGCACGCCTCGTTGACGGCTAGCAGCAGATCGTAGGCACGATCCGGTCCGAGCGTCGTGCCCGCGAGCCAGGCCCGCAGCAGGGTCCGCACGCGCTGCAACTCCTCGGAGCGGGCCCGGAATTCGATGTGCAGATCCTCGAGCGAGCGCTGCCCGCTGGTCGTCGCGGCCTTCCGGCCGCCGCTCTCGGGGTGACGCATCCGATGTCAGCCGTTCGTGTGTGTGCCCGCGTTCGCGACCGCGGCATCGAGGTCGTCGAAGAGGGCGAATACCGTCGACAAGCCGGTGACCTCCACCACGCGCCGCACCGGCCGCGGCGCCACCACCAACACCCGTCCCGCCTGACGCAGCGCGCGGACCAGCACATTCATTCCCGAGGAGTCGAAGAACTCGACCGCGGACAGATCGACGATCAACTGTCCGGGCTGGCGAGTCACGGCCTGCTGGACAGCCGCATCCAGCCGCGGGGCGGTATGCGAATCGACCTCACCGGCCGCGGCCACCACCACGAAACCGCCCACCGAGATCACATCGGCGGTGCAGCCGCTGTGGCCTTCGTATCCCACGTGTTCACCCTTCCCTACACTCCCGGCATCCGTGTCCGGCCCCCACGAGTATGAATCGTGACGGCCGGGCGGATGTGTGCAGGCACATCTGCGCATGATGAACACCGCGATACTCGGCGTAGTTCGCGGCGCCGCGCGCGGCTGTGGTCTCAACCTCGCAAGATCACCGAGTGTAACGGCCGCTGCGCGCCCTCCGGGACACGCATCGAGCCGCGCTCGCCCAGCCCCGCCCACGGCGGACCTGCCGCATTGGTCGCGCGATGAGCGAAATCGCATACGCCGATGGACGATTGAGAGACGAACGGCATGTCGGGGTGGCCTGGTGCGGCATTCGCGGGCCCGGTCAGGTGTGTCTGCCGCGACACCCGCCGTGTCGCCGACATGTCCAGGCCGCCGCGTGGTTATATCGCGCGACGACGTTCACGGAGGTGTTCGGTGACGACAGCAGGTCTCATCCTCGCGTGCCTTGCGGCCGCGATTCACATCTACATCTTCTACCTGGAATCGGTGGCGTGGACGAGGCCGAAGACGCGGGCCATCTTCGGAGTGTCCTCGGCCGCCGAAGCGGAAACGACCAGGCCGCTGGCCTTCAATCAAGGCTTCTACAACCTGTTCCTGGCCGTCTGCGTGATCGCAGGCACCGTCTTCGTCGCGGTGGGCGAGACGACGATCGGCGCCACCCTGGTGTTCACCGGCGCCGGCTCGATGACCGCCGCCGGCCTGGTGCTGCTCCTGTCCAGCCCCGACAAGGCGAGCGCGGCCCTCAAACAGCTGGTGCCGCCGCTGGTCGGCGTGATCCTTCTGGCAATCGGCCTGCTATAACGCGCCGGTGGCTCCTGTCGCCTGCCGGGGGCGTGGGCACCTTTTCCGGCGCGGTGACGCTGATGCCGAACCGGCGAACAACACGCGAGCCGATCTTCCGTTAGTGCCGACGAGGTGCGGGTAGGCCGAGCAGGACCGACCACGCTGCCGGCTCGTGACGAACGCGATTGCGCGGCAGCTCCGAGCTCACCGGTGGGACACTGCACGGCCGGAGCGCAAGCCCGGCGAGGAAGGAGCCTCTCGTGATCGGAACGCGCACTCGGCGTACGGATTCGAGCCGATGGAAGGAAGCGTGGTGGACCTTCCCGGCCACCATCGCCGCCGCGGCAGCAGGCTCGGCCGCGACCACGACCGGCTCGCACTGGTACCAGCGGCTGGACAAACCGCCCTTCCAACCCCCGCCCGTGGTCTTTCCCATCGCATGGACAGCCCTGTATGCCGATATCGCCGCCACGACCGCCCGAGCGCTCGCCCACGCCGAGCCGAACCAGAACCGGGCACTCCGCAACGCTCTGCTGCTCAACCTGGTTCTCAACGCGAGCTGGAGCTGGGTCTTCTTCCGCGCACACCGCCTCGGCGCTGCCACCGCCGTCGCGGCGGCCCTGACTGCGAGCAGCGCCGACCTCACCCGCCGCACGGCCGGGGTGGACCGCAGCGGCTACCTGCTCGCCGCCTATCCGGTGTGGTGCGGCTTCGCCACCGTACTGAGCGGCGCGCTCTGGCGCCGAAATGCGTTGCGGGGGTGAATAACCGGCCCCCCTTGTTTACGGCCCTGAGAGCTTCCGCGCCGCCCCGATATCGATCTTTCGAGGGGCGCGCTATCGCAGAGCTGCGGCGAGATAAGGGGCGGTCGCGCTGGCGGGATCGGCGGCCGCCTCGGCCGGGGTGCCGGTGACGACGACACGGCCGCCCTCGTTGCCGGCGCCGGGTCCGAGGTCGATGACATGGTCGGCCTGGATCACCACGCGCATATCCAGTTCGGCGACCACGACGGTATTGCCCGCGTCCACGAGTTTCTGCAGGTGCAGCATCAGCCGGTCGGTATCGGCCGGATGCAGTCCGGAGGTGGGCTCGTCGAGCAGATACAGGGCGTCGCCGCGATGGGCGCGCTGCAGTTCGGTGGCGAGTTTGACCCGTTGGGCCTCGCCACCGGACAGTTCGGTCGCCGGCTGTCCCAGCCGGAGATAACCGAGCCCGACGTCGCACAGAACCGTCAGCGAGCGCAGGATGTCGGCGTCGCCGTCGAAGAACGCGCGCGCCTCGTCGACGCTCATCTCCAGAACCTCGGCGATATTGCGGCCCTGCCACGTGATTTCGAGTGTGCTCGCCTGGTAGCGGGTGCCGTGGCAGTCCGGGCATGGCGTGTAAACGCTGGGCAGGAACAGTAATTCGACCATCACCCAGCCTTCGCCCTCACATGTCGCGCACCGCCCGGACGCGACGTTGAACGAGAACCTGCCTGCGTTGTAGTGCCTGCGCCGCGCCTTGGGTGTACTGGCGAAACGGCGGCGGATGTAGTCGAACATTCCGGTGTAGGTGGCGACATTCGAACGGGGAGTGCGGCCGATCGGTTTCTGATCGATGGACACCACCCGGCGAAGATCGCCGACTCCGCCGACGATCGTGCCGTCGACGGTCTGCGACTCGTCCGAGAGCAGCAGGTCGTCTCCGTCGTCGTCGGCCGTGATCACCGGATGGCCCAGATGCTCACCGACCAGCGCGGGGAGTGCTTGACTGACCAGGCTCGACTTCCCGGAACCCGAGACCCCGGTGACCGCGGTCAGGCATCTCAGCGGAAACGACACCGATACGTCACGTAAGTTGTTGCGGCGCACCTTCTTCAGGCGCAACCATTCCTCCGCCTGCCTCGGCGGCCGGGGTGCGGGCCGTTCGTGGCCGAACAGATAGCGACGGGTCGCCGATTCATCGACGTCGCGCAAGCCGTCGGGCGGTCCGCTGTGCAGAATCCGGCCGCCGTTCTCGCCCGCGCCGGGACCGAGATCGACCAGCCAGTCCGCGGCGCGGATGATGTCGAGCGAGTGCTCGACGACGAACACGCTGTTGCCGCGGCGCTTCAGCCCCTCCAGGATGCCCAGCAGGGCGTCGCGGTCGCGCGGGTGCAGTCCCGCCGACGGCTCGTCGAGGACGTAGACGACTCCGAAGAGCTGGGAAGAGAGTTGCGTCGCCAGCCGCACGCGCTGCAACTCGCCCGACGACAGGGTCGGTGTACTGCGGTCCAGAGACAGATAGCCCAGGCCCAGGTCGGTGACCGGCCGCAGCCGCTCCAGCAGTTCGGCGACCAAACGCTGTGCGGCAGCACGTTTTTCGACCGACATATTCGGCGTGTGACGGACATCCGGAGCCGCATCGTGTGCGGAGCCGCCGGCCGCGACCCGTTTCTCGACCGCGGTGCGCCGGGCCGACTCGTCGAGGACGGCGTCGGAGCCGATATCGGCCGGACGCCAGTTCTCGGCGAGTACCGACGACAAGAGTTCAGCGAGGCGGGCCAGGGGAAGTGCGGAGAATTCGGCGATGTCGAGCCCTTCGAACGTCACCGACAGGGCCTCCGGTTTGAGCAGTTTGCCGTCGCAGGTCGGGCACACCGCACTGCTGATGAATCGCGACACCCGCTTTTTCACCGAGGCGCTCTTGGTGTTCGCGAACGTGTCGAGGACGTACCGGCGCGCGCCGGTGAACGTGCCCTGGTAGCTGGGCTCCATCTGCTGCTTCAGCGCGCGGCGCGTCTGCGCCGGGGTGAACCCCGCGTACACCGGCACCGTCGGATGCTCGTCGGTGTAGAGGATCCAGTCGCGGTCCTTCTTCGGCAGATCTCGCCAGGGCCGGTCGACGTCGTAGCCGAGCGACACCAGAATGTCGCGAAGGTTCTGGCCGTGCCAGGCCGGGGGCCAGGAGGCGATCGCCCGGTCCCGGATCGTCAGCGACGGGTCGGGCACCATCAGTTTCTCGGGTACCTCGTACACCCGGCCGATACCGTGACAGGTGGGACAGGCGCCCTGCACGGTGTTCGGCGAGAAGTCCTCGGCATAGAGCATCGGCTGCTTCGCGGGGTAATTACCGGCCCGCGAATACAGCATGCGGACCAGGCTCGACAACGTCGTCACACTGCCGACCGAGGATCGGGCACTACCGCCGCCGCGGTGTTGCTGCAGGGCGACCGCCGGCGGCAGCCCCTCGATCGAATCGACATCGGGAACGCCGACCTGATCGATGAGCCGGCGCGCGTACGGCGCTACCGACTCCAGATACCGGCGCTGGGATTCCGCGAACAACGTGCCGAAGGCCAGCGACGATTTCCCCGAGCCCGAGACGCCGGTGAATACGACCAGCGCATCGCGCGGGATATCGACATCGACGTCGGCGAGATTGTGCTCCCGCGCACCGCGCACCTGGACGCAGTCGGGGACGACGATCGACGGGTCCCCGCCGGGTGCTCGCTTCCGCGCGGAAGTACGTGTCATCACCTGCCCTCACGTCTACGGTGGTCGATCCGGTGCCGAAGGATGCTCTGATCTCATCGGTTACCCGGGACCGGTCGCTTCTATCGTGGGCAAACTGCTCGCACGGAACCCAGCCGTGAATTTCCGGCACCTACGACGATGCCCTCACAGCAAACTGCTGTGAGGGCATCGTCGCGGAGACTGGCGGCGGTAAGCGCGTTATTTGCTCGGTGCCGGCTTGAACGGGGCGTTGATGGTCGCGAAGTACTGGATCGCGGCGCCGATCGCGACCGGAGCGGTCACGAAGATCTGGCCGGCGAGCACACCCAGGAAGCCGACCGCGGCGGCACCGGCGATGCAGCCGCCGAGCGGGCCGAGGCCGAACAGGGTGGCCAGCGCACCGGTGGCGACGACTCCCAGGGCGGCGCCCGCGATGCAGCCGATGGCCGCGCCGCCGATACCACCGGCGAGGGTGCCGATGGTGGCGCCGGTGGAGATGGTGTCCTTCAGGCGGTTGAAGGCGGCGGTCTCACGGTCGTAGGGGGTCTTCCAGGGGGCCGAGTCCTCGAAGGGGAGGGCGACCGGCTTGTAGACCGCGTGCTGCTCGTCGAACTGCGGGGTCAGGGTGGCGGTGTTGCCGGAGATGTCGGCGGCGATCGGGAACTCGAAGTCGTCGACCCGGAAGTTCAGCGGGGTGCCGGCGAGCACGGTGCCGTTGGCGGCCTTGATCTTCAGCATGCCGTCTTCGTTGACGATCGAGCCGCCGTCGGTCTTGATCACGGCTTTGTCGTTGTCGACGACGCTGGCCTTGTAGTAGACGCTCTCGGGCGCCGCGGGGGCAGCAGGGTCGGCGTGGGCGGTACCGGCCGCGACACCGACGGCGGCGACCAGCATGGCGGCGGTCGCGGCGAATTTCCTCATCATCATTTCTGCGGAACCTCGAGACGGAGTGGTTCAGGGACGAAGGAATCACAGACGAGGCCAGCTAACAGACAGTGAACGCCCGGAGTCCATTCATTCAGATCCCGTTCACCACGCCCGCCCCGCTGTCGGCGAGACGTCTGAAACCTCCAGTGCGAGTGATGCTTTCTCGCGAGGCCGGAAATGAAGCGGAATGCGGCTGAACTGCCGTTTGTGGCTGTTATCACAGACTTTTCCCAGCATGATGCCCGAATCGTCCGGTGATTCCCTCCGGTGCTCACCTGCGTTGTCTCGTGACTCGAGCGACAATGTGCCCATGGCCGTCCTCGACGAACCCACGACATGGCGTCGCTGACCCGCCCCGGCTCGCGGTCTCGTGAGCGCGACGAACGGCGTGACGCGGTGGAGCGGCGGGTGCTCGCGGCCGTGGATCGGCTGCTGGATACGGGCGTCACCTACACCGAACTGCCGGTGGCCCGGATCGCCGCCGAGGCCGATATCGCCCGCTCCACCTTCTACCGCTACTTTCCCGACAAGAGCCAACTGCTGATCCGGATGGCCGACCTGGCGACCGACGATCAATTTCGCACGGCCGAACTGTGGTGGGCTGCGGATCACCTCGACGGAGAGGCCGGGGTGGTCACCGCGATGCGGCTGATGATCGCCGGAACCCGGTCACACCATCGCGTGTTGCGCGCGCTCACCGAGGTGGCGGGCTACGACCGCGATGTGGGCCGCTACTGGCAGGAGCGGGTCCAGCGCTTCACCGAACTCGTCCGTCTGCGGCTCGACCGCGAGCGCGCGGCCGGCCGGGTTCCTGCCGACCTCGAGGTGGAGGCCACCGCCATCGCCCTGACCTGCATGGTCGAGCGTGCCATCGACTTCACCTTCGCAGCCGGGAATCCGGTGGACGACGAACAACTGGCGCGGGCGCTGGGACGCGCGATCTGGCAGACGGTCTACGCCTCGTGAGCGAGCTGTCGGCGCATCTGGAGTCCCTGCTGGGCATGCCGGTGGTGGCCGAGCACACGGTCGGCCGCGGCCACGCGTGGACCCTGTATCGCGTGCGGCTCGCCGACGGCCGCGACGCCTTCGTGAAAAGTGCTGTGGGCGAACCGGGTTCGACCGCCGACCACGCCTTGACCGCCGAAGCCGCCGGGCTGCGCTGGTTGCGCGAGGCCGACGCCGCCGGTCTGATCCCACAGGTTTTGGGCGCCGACGACCGCACACTCGTCCTGCCGTGGTTGAACTCGACAGCGCCCGGCCGCGAAGCCGCGGAACAGTTCGGTGCGGCGCTTGCCGACCTGCACACCCACACCGTCGATCGGTACGGTGCCCCGTGGGTGGGTCGCATCGCCACCGTGCCGCAGGACAACGCGATGGTCGCGGGGGAGTGGGGGCCCTGGTATGCCCGGTACCGACTGCAGCCGCTGCTTCCCGCCGCCGCATCCGTGCTGGGCCGCAACGGTATTCGGCTCGTAGAGCAGGTGATCGACGAGAGCGGCGAACTGGCCGGCCCGCCGGAACCGCCGTGTCGCATTCACGGCGACCTGTGGTCGGGCAACGTGCTGTGGACCGAGCGCGGCGTGATGCTCATCGATCCGGCCGCCCACGGGGGTCATCGCGAGACGGACCTGGCCATGTTGCGGCTGTTCGGCGCTCCGCATCTCGGCCACATTCTGGGGGCATACCAGGAGCGCTTCCCCCTCTCGTCCGGCGTGGAGCAGCGGGTCGCACTGCATCAGCTGTATCCGTTGCTGGTGCATGTCGTGCTGTTCGGTGGGGGATACCGGGAACAGGCCGTCGCTGCGGCGGAACAGGCGTTGTCCGCAGGGTGAAAGCGTCTGGGCGACAGACTGTTTCGTGATGAGGGCCGATGTGTTCGGCCAAGTTCCGAGCGGAGAAACACAAGTAAGGAACATATCGATATGGACGTATGCGCATCTAGGCATGTGGACCCGCAGTGTCGTCGCGCGGTAGACCACCGGCTCACCGGTGACAACCACAGCCATGACGGAGTGGCTACGGTCGGGCGATGGAGTTGCGGAGGATTCACCATGCGGCGATCATCGCGTTGGACTACCAGCGATCGAAAACGTTCTATACCGAGGTGCTCGGCCTGCGGGTGGTAGCGGAGCACTACCGGGCCGAACGTCGTTCGTGGAAGCTGGATCTCGCACTGCCGGACGGCGCCCAGCTGGAGCTTTTCTCGTTCCCGGATCCGCCGCCGCGGCCGTCGCGGCCGGAGGCGTGCGGGTTGCGTCATCTCGCCTTCGCCGTCGAAGACGTCGCCGCGGGCCTGGCGGAGCTGCGGGGGAGGGGAGTGGTCGTCGAGGAGGTCCGCGTCGACGAATTCACCGGTCGCCGTTTCGGTTTCTTCTTCGACCCGGACGACTTGCCGCTGGAGTTGTACGAGGCCTGAAACCCGTCTCTGCCGTTGTGACGGCCAGGAGAAGCCGGCGTTCGAGACCATGCCGGGCGGCATTGCGGCGATCGACCGCAAAAGCAATATGTGATGGAGATATGCGCATCTAACTATGTGACTCCATCATGGCGCGCCGCAGACTTCCAGCTCAAACAGCGAAAACGAAAAGAAGCACACGAAGAGGAAGGTCTTTTCGTACGTCCGAGATGAGGGGTTGTCCGCCGGGTGAGGGCGGCTGCCATACGATGACCGGATGACCACAGTGTTGCTCAACACATCAGCCGGGGACATCACCCTCGAATTGGACGAGACGAAGGCGCCGCAGACGGCCGCGAACTTTGTGGACTACGTCAAGTCCGGCCATTACGACGGGACGATCTTCCACCGTGTGATTCCGGGTTTCATGGTGCAGGGCGGCGGTCTGACCGCCGATATGCAGCAGAAGCCGGCGCCCAACCGGGTGCAGAACGAGGCCAAGAACGGGCTGCGCAACGACAAGTACACCGTCGCGATGGCGCGTACGGCGGATCCGCATTCGGCCAGTGCCCAGTTCTTCATCAACACGGCGAACAACGACTTCCTGAACTACCCGGGTCAGGACGGCTGGGGTTATGCGGTCTTCGGGCGGGTCGTCGACGGTAATGCCGTCGTGGATTCGATCGAGGGTGTCCGCACGGGCTCCAAGGCCGGCCACCAGGATGTGCCGGTCGAGCCGATCACGATCGTCTCGGCTCAGCTGGCCTGACCGGCAGGGCGCGCGCCCCGCATATCCGTCGATTCAGCGCCGCAGTGGTAGCGGTGCCGATGACGGGTGGTGCGGGGCGCCGCCATATGCGAGGTGGTCTCGTCAGACCAGGCGGTGGCCGCCGTCGACGTGGAGGACTGCGCCGGTCAGGAAGTCGTTGTCGAGGACGGCGTGGAAGGCGGCCGCGATATCGGCGGGACGGCCGATGCGGCCGGCGGGCAGCCGGGCGGCCATCGCGGTGAGGCGGGCGTGTTTGTCGGGGCCGGCGAAGTCGTCCCAGATCGGGGTGTCGACCCAGCCGGGTGAGACGGCGTTGACCCGGATCGGCGCCAATTCCAGGGCCAGCGCTCGGACCAGGCCTTCGAGGGCGGCGTTGGCGGTGGCGACGACCGACCCGCCGGGAGCGGGACGATAGGCCGCGATGCCGGAGGTGACGGTGATGGAGTTGGTCACCCGGTCCGCTGCGTATTTGGCGACCAGCCACGGCCCGAGCACCTTGATGTCGAGGACCGTCCGCGCGTCGTGTGCGGGGAGTTCCGTGAGCGGTCCGTATCCGTGTCGCATGTCGGCGGCGGTGACGACGACGTGATCGACCGTGCCGACGGTGTCGAAAAGTGCTGCGATGGAGGCTTCTTCGGCGATGTCGACGCGCTGTGAGCGGACCTGATCGGGAAATCCGAGGTGTGCGGTCGCGGCGGTGAGGCGGTGGGTGTCGCGGGCGGCGATGGTGATTCGATGGCCGGCGGGCAGAAGCCGTTGGGCCAGGGCGAGTCCCATGCCGGAGCTGCCGCCGATGACGAGGGTGTGGGTGGTGTCGGTCATGGATCCACCGTGCGGTGCGGCGAGGGCGGCGGGGAGACCGGCTGTGGCCTGGTCCTGGCGGGGCTACCCCAACGTGGCTGGGAAGCGGGCACACTGGATGAGTGAATGATCGCCGGGCCCTGGGAGAGTTCCTGCGTGCGCGTCGCGCGCGGGTGCAGCCGTCGCAGGTGGGTCTGCCGCCGGGGACGCGGCGGCGGCAGACGGCGGGCCTGCGCCGCGAGGAGGTGGCGGCGCTGGCGGGTCTGAGCGTGGACTATTACATCCGGCTCGAACAGGGCCGCGACCGCAATCCGAGTCCGGAGGTGTTGGCGGCGTTGGCGTCGGCGTTACTGCTGAATACCGACGAGGCGGCGCATCTTTACCGGGTGGCGCGGCTGGCAGGGGCGCGGTCGGCCGCGGTGGCGGCGCCGGTGGAATCGGCGGGGCGGGGGATGGTGTTGCTGCTCGATTCGGTGCGGCCCACACCGGCTTTCGTGCTCGATCAGGTGAGCAATCTGCTGGCGGCCAATCCGGAGGGGTTGCGGTTGCTGTGGGGTATCGAGGAGTGGGAGCCGCTGCGGCGGAATCTGATTCGGTATGTGTTCACGCATCCGGCGGCGCGGACGGTGTTCGAGGATTGGACGGGGATGGCGCGCGATTGTGTGGCGCATCTGCGGGTGGTGCAGGGGGCGGGGTCGCATCCGGTGGAGCTGGCCGCGCTGACGGGTGAATTGTGCGCGGCGACCGCGGATTTCGAGGCGCTGTGGGCGCATTACGACGTGCGGGCCAAGCGCGGTACGCGGCGGATGTTCCGGCATCCGGCGGTGGGCCGGATGGAGTTGACCTCGGAGATTCTGACCGCGGCGGACGGGCAGCGGTTCGTCGCGTTCCAGGCCGAGCCGGGCAGCCCGGACCGCGACGCGGTGACGCTGTTAGGGCTGGTGGGTGATGACGTACCAGAGCGCGGCGAGGGTGCCGAGCACGAACAGTGGTGAGATCAGCCAGGTTTCGACCTTGTTGCCGGTGCGGTCGATGATCGGGATCCGCGTGCGGATGTCCAGTGGCCAGAACAGCCGGCAGCCGCGGTCGGTGAGGCAGTCACCGATGAGGTGGGCGAGGGCGCCGAGGCCCACGGAGAACGGCAGCCAGGCGGGTTTGTCGGAGATCCACTGGTCCATGGCGAAGGTGCCGGCGACGGCGAGTACGGCGATGGTGGCGTAGGAGCGCAGTCCTTCGCCGGGCGGGCACAGGTTCAGGGCGCGCACGGCGAGGGCGAGCAGGAAGAAGACCAGGCCTAGGGTGAACCAGCGGCCGATCCAGTGTTCGCCGGCCCAGGTGCCGTAGGTGACGGCCGCGACGAAGGCCAGCGAGTGGGTGGCGTGGCGGTGGCCGCCGGAGACGGTGGAGATGATCTTGCAGGCGGTGTGCGTGATCGGTCCGAGCGCATGCGAGATGGTGCCGCTGGGGTGGTCGGCGTCGGGCAGCAGGGCGGCGCCGGCGGTGAGAAACGTTCCCATGAGCAGGTCGACGGTGCCGAGATGGCCGATCTGCGCGGCGGGGAAGGTGAGAATCGAAAGTGGTAGCGCGGCAGCGGCTCCCGCCCACGCGAGCGCACCACTGGTCGCATGTGAATGTCCTAGCACCGCCTCGAGATTAGCCGATCTTGGTCTGGTGACCGCAGCCGGTCAGGAGTGGGGGTGCGGGTCGAGGATGCGGTCGAGGGCGTTGAGGTCGGATTCGAGTAGATAGAAGGTGCGCAGGGTGATGAGGAAGGCGAAAAGTCCTCCGACACAGAGACCGACGATGGGGCCGATGACGGTCTGTTGCTGGTCGGGGGTGAGGAATACGAGGCCGGCTGGGACGCCGATGAGCGGGACGCAGGCGGCGACGCCGAGGTAGATGCGGCTGCGGTGCACCATGCGCCGGAGCATGGCGGCGTCGGCGGGGGTGGTGGCACCGGCGGCGACCAGGCCCGGGTAGTACCAGCGCAGGACGAAGTAGGTGACGGGGAAGTAGGTGTAGACGACGGCGACGCAGGCGGCGACGAGGTTGCAGGCGATGAGGCTGGTGGTGATGCCGGCGGATACGTCGCCGAGGGTGTGCAGTTTGACGAGGAAGACCCCCAGTGCGGCAAGCCATCCCGCGAAGGTGGCCACGGCGATGCGGTCGCCGCAGGCGAGGGTGTCGGCGCGGGCACGGGCGAGGGTGTCGGCGTCGAATTGTCTGCCGCGGCGTAATCCGTTGGGTATCACGAACACCGAGCGGCACCAGTACATGAGGGCGGCGATGGCGATCGGGTAGGCGATGGCGATCATGACGATGCCGAGGCGCACCATCTGGTGGGCGGCGTCGGGGCCGAGGGCGTCGCGGATGAGTCGCAGATTGTGGGAGCCGAGGTAGAGCCCGGCGAGCAGGTGGCCGAGCAGGCTGGAGAGGGTGACCACGGGCATGGGGCGCATGCGCAGGCGGGCGCGCAGGCTGTGGGTGGGCGGGTCGACGAGGTCGCGGGCGGCGCGGTCCTGGCTGAGGTCGAGTTGCTGGGCGAGGTCGGCGCCGGTGGCGTAGCGGTCGGCGGGGTCGGGTGACAGGCAGGTGAGCAGGGCGTGGCGCAGCAGGGCGGGGGTGTCGGGCGGGAGGTCGGCTTCGAAGCGGGCGGCGACGGGTGTGCGGCGCCGGTCGATCATGGCTTGCAGGGATTCTTCGGTTTCGCCGGCGTCGTGGCCGTCGTCGAAGGGGAGGCGGCCGGTGAGCAGTTCCCACAGCACGACGGCGAGGGCGTAGAGGTCGGTGCGGGTATCCAGATCCGCAGCGGTCGTGTCCAATTCGGGGTGGCAGGCCTCGAGTTGTTCGGGGGCCATGTAGGGCAGGGAGCCGCCGAAGTAGGCGACGGGGTTGGCGCCGGGCAGGTGGCGGCTGAAGCTGATGTTGAAGTCGGCGAGTTTGGGCTGGCCGTCGGCGGTGAGCAGTACGTTGGCGGGTTTGAGGTCGCGGTGCAGGATGCCGCGGCGGTTGGCGTAGTCGAGGGCGGCGGCGAGGCGGCTGCCGAGCCAGGCGACGGTTTCGGGCCAGCTGAGCCGGGCGAGTTCGGTGCGGGTGGGGGAGGGCTGGGGTTCGAGGACGCCGCCGGTGGTGGTGGCAGCGTCGATGGCTTCGAGCAGGAGTTTTCCGTTGCGCTGGGCGGGTGGGGTGCGGCGCAGCATGCGCAGGACGCCGAGCAGGGTGCCGCCGGGCACGTACTGCATGTACATGAGTT
This sequence comes from Nocardia sp. MDA0666, assembly GCF_003023875.1. Lineage (NCBI taxonomy): Bacteria > Bacillati > Actinomycetota > Actinomycetes > Mycobacteriales > Nocardiaceae > Nocardia > Nocardia sp. MDA0666. The sequence goes on along the minus strand of NZ_PYHT01000015.1, from coordinate 27,111 downwards.
TGAGGCGCTGGTCGGTGATCTGGCGCTGGTCGAAGACGCGGACGATGTGGTCGTGGTCGAGTTGGGCCAGGGTTTGTGGTTCGCTGCCGCGGTCGTGGGAGATCTTGACGGCGACGAGGCGGCCCATGGAGCGTTGGCGGGCGAGGAAGACGCGGGCGAACGCGCCTTGGCCGAGGGGCAGGAGCAGGTCGAAGTCGTCGACGGTGGCGCCGGGGTTGATGGTGTCGAGTGTGTCGAGGGCGGTGGGGTCGGCGAGCATGGTGGTGCGCAGTCCGGGTGCCGAGGGGGGTAGGTCCTCGAATCCTTCGGTGATGCGGGCCATCTGGATGGGGTAGTCCTGTTCGTATTCGCCGAGGTCGACGGCGTGGTGGTCGCGGCGGCTGCGGGCGTTGATCTCTTCGTAGACGAGGTCGGGTGGCAGGGGTGCCGCGGCGAGTTCGGGGAATTGTTCGCGGTAGTCGGCCAGGCGCGGTGCGTCGGTGTCGCGTTGCCAGCGTTCGTGCAGGTCGATCTTGATGAGTTCGATGAGCGCGGAGCGGCGCAGCGCGGGTTCGGCGGGCAGGTGGGCCGACAGATCGGGTGGTTCGCCGGCTGTTTGCCATTGCCGGGCGAAGCGGGCGACGAGCGACGTCAGCGCGGTCTGCGTGGCGGTGGCGCGGTCGGCACCGGGGTCGGGTGCGGTCGCGCCGAGGTTGTCGGTCATCCCTCGCTCGCTTCGAAATCGGTGGTACCCGGGCCCGGACCCGAGAATAGGTGAATCCTCCCATGAATTCCGGGTAACGTGCCGATGCCGTTACGTTATACGGGATTTCGCGCGTACCGTGCGGTGCTGGGAAGCCGGTCGCCTGCGGCGGCGGAATATCGCGAGCGTCGGGTCGGTGGGTTCGGCGGGCGGGCGGTGGCGAGGCCGTCTCGCGGGCGGGCTGGATGGCGCTGGATTAGCTCGGGGGTTGTTCGCGGGTGCGGCGGATTGCGGTCGGGTGCTGGCATTAGCGGATTGAAGCGAGATAGGCTCCGGGGGATTGTCGAAGGAGCCGAGCGGCCGGATCGGTCGCTCTCGTCGAAAGGGGTCCGCCGTGTCGGTGCCGGCCGCGGTGAAATCCGAGATCCAGACCATCGGGGGCGCGTTCATGTTCTCCCGCGAGGCCAAGGCCTTCGGTGTCACCACCGGCGTGGACGGCTTCATCGGACCCTATACCCGCGGCCGCGGCGGGGTGCTCGGCGAGGTGGATGCCGATGTGGTGACCGCGGCGTTCGGGTTCTTCGAGCCGGAAACCGTTCGGGCGGCGTGGAATTCGGTGGCGATGGCGCCGGCCGAGGCCGCGGCCGGTTATCTGGCGGCGTGCCAGGGTTTCGGTCGCCGCAAACTCGCCGGATTCGACGACGTGGACCGGTTGGCCGAATTGCTGCAGGTGGTCACCGATTCCGCCGATGTCGCGGGGGTGAGCCTGTTCGCGGGCTGGCGGGCGTTGCCGCTCGCCGGCGATGCCCCGGGCCGGGTGTTGCAGTTGATCCACTGTCTGCGAGAGCTGCGCGGCGGCCTGCATCTGATCGCGGTGCGGGCGAGTGGGCTGTCGCCGTTCGAAGCGGTGCTGATCGGCGGTTCGCCGCGGACCGACGGGCCCACGCAGGCGCGGCTGTTCGGGTGGGGTGAGCGGGTCGATGCCACCGAGGTGAGCGCCGCGATGCGGGACCGCTGGGATGCGGCCGAGGCTTTGACCGACGAGTTGATCGCCCCGGCCTTCGCGGCGCTGGACGATACCGCGGGCAAGGAGTTGGTCGAGCTGCTGCGGCAGGCCTACGCCACAATCTTCACGCGATAGTCGCTGCCGTCCGTTCGCCATACTGACGTACCCTGTTGGTATGGCGGAGACGAAGAAGGTGACGATCTCGGTCCCCAAGGATGATGTGTCGACCTTGGAGCGCTGGAAGGCGTCGGGGCGGATCGACAATCTGTCCGCCTACGTGTCGGCCGCGTTGCGGGATCGGATGGATCGCGATATCTCGCTGGATGCCATCGAGTCCAGTTTCGGTGGCGTGCCGCCGCTCGAGTTGGTGAATCAGGCCCGGCGTGCGCAGGGCCTGCCGCCGCTGTCGGCGGAGGATCTGGATCGGCGAAGCGCCGGCGCCGCGTGAGCCCGGCCGCACTGGGCGGCGTGGTGTTCGACACCGCCGCCGTGGTGGGCTGGACGCGGCGGCTGCCGTATGTGCACGCCGTGGCGTGGGCGACGGCCGAGGCCGGTCACACCATCGTGGTGCCCGCGGCGGTGGCGGCGGCGGGGCAGGCGCTGATCCGGCCGGATCGGCTCGATATTCTCGCGGTGTTGCTGGAGCTGCCGCACACCGTGGTGACCGGACTGGACACCGGCGCGGCCTCCCGGGTCGCGGCGCTGCTGGCCGGGCGCTCGGATGCCGATGGTCTGGTGGCCGCCGGACACGCCGCCAGTGAGGCGGTCTCTCGCAATTGGCCGTGTTTGACCGCTCGGCCCGATATGTTGCGACGCATCGACCATCAGGTGCTGGTCGATCCGCTGCCCTGACCGACCGCGGCCGCGGCTGCCGTGCCGACGACGAGGAGAGGACCGCGACCATGTCAACGGCCCTGAGCCCCCGGATTTCCCGGCTGCGCCAGCTGATCGACCATCCCGCCACCGGCGCCGCCGAACGCGATGCCGCCCAGCGCATGCTCGACCGCATCCTGGCCAAGCATCCGCAGGCGGCGGGGCCGCGTGGTGATCGTGACTACGGTCCCCGCTATCACCGGGTGGGCCGGCATGCCACCCTGGCGAGCATCGCCGAGATGATCAGTCAGGACATCGCTTTCGCGAAGATCTTCAGCATGCCGCAGCATCGTGCGGAGCTCGCCGAGCGTTCGCCGATCCGCGATGCGCCCATCGAGATCTCCTATTCGGTCGCGACGCCGTACGTCGGCAAGATCATCGTCACCATCGAGGGCGTGCCGCGGGAGTGGGGCTGGGTCAGCGACTGCGGTATCGACAACCCGAGTCCGGCCCTGCAGGAGCTGGCCGACGAGCTGGCCGAGATCATGAACGCCTACAACCACGACGGCAGCGATATCGGCAAACGTTTCTTCGCCTGTGTGCGGGTCCCCGAGCGGACCCTGATCTGGTGACCCACTAGCCCGGCGTCCGCCCGGTAGCGGGGGCGAAAGGTGTTGCGGCGCTTCGCAATGCGTCGATGACGGCGGCGATCGCGGGGGTGAGTGCGGCGGGTGGGCGGATCAGCGACAGGCGGCGCAGCTCGGTGGCGGCGCGGTCGTGGGTACCGGTGAGCACGCGCACCGTGATCACCTCCGGCGGCAGTATCGGGAACAGGCCCGAGGGGACGGTGGTGAGGCCGCAGCCGGCGGCGACGAGGGCGAGTTTGGCGAGCCAGTCGCGGGCGCGGTGGGCGATGTGGGGGCGGCCGGGCAGGCCGGGCCACACGCCCAGCAAGGGTTCGGTGGTGGCGGCGGGGCTCGCGATCCAGGGGGCGTCGAGGAGTTCGTCGACGGTGACGGTGGCGCGGCCGGCGAAGCGGCCGGTGGCGGGCGCTGCGACGAGCAGTTCGACGTCGGTGAGGTGTTCGATGATCAGCCGGGGTAGCTCGGTGTCGGGTGGCCGGTGCGGCGGGCGGGAGGTGATCACGGCGAGATCCAGGCTGCCGGCGCGGATAGCGCGGACCAGCGCCGGAGTGGTGCCCTCGCGGGTGGCCACATCCAGGCCGGGATGGGTGCGGCGCAGCGCGGCCAGCGCGGTGGGTACGAGGACCACGCCCGTGCTGATGAGGCTGCCCAGCCGCACCTGCCGGGTGACGTCGTCGCCGTCGAGGTCGCGTCGTGCCGCGTCCAGGGCGTCGAGGACGACGCGTGCGTGGCGCAGCAGGGTGAGTCCGGCGGGGGTGAGGTGGACGCCGGTGCGGTGGCGTTCGAACAGGGGTTTGCCGGCCCCGCGTTCGAGGGCGGCGGCTTGGCGGGAGATTCCGGATTGGGTGTAGCCGAGGGCAGTGGCCGCGGCGGTGAACGAGCCGCGTTCGGCGACCTCGGCCAGCACCCGCAGCCCGGCCGGTGACAGGTCCATGACGGTACGGCATACCAGATATGCCGGACTCTCGCTGGTGGCATGGGCGGATCGCGACCTACGTTGGCGAGGAAGCTAATTCGGAAGCAGGAGGAGCGGGCGATGCGTGCGGCGATGTTGGAGCAGTTCGGGCGGCCGTTGACGGTGACGACCGTGCCCGATCCGGTGGCCGGGCCGGGTGAGGTGCTGGTGGATGTGCTGGCGACCTGCGTATTGCCTTATGCGGCAGAGGTTTTCGGTGGTGCGCGCAAGTACCCGCTGGAGCCTCCCGTGATTCCGGGAATGGGCGGGGTGGGCCGGGTGGTGTCCGCCGGACCGGATGCGACCCGGCTGCGGCCCGGTGACCTGGTGTGGTGTGACCCGACGGTGCGTTCTCGCGACGACGCGCGCACCCCCGACATCACATTGCAGGGCTGGAGTTCGCGCGGGGCGGGCGGGCTGCGGTTGTCGCGGTATTTCCATCACGGCTCGTTCGCGGAGCGGATGGTCGTGCCGACCGAGAACGCCGTGCCGCTCGGTGACATCGATGCCGGGGATGTGGCCCGGTGGGCGGCGCTGGCGGTGCCGCTGGTGCCGTACGGGGGCCTGCTGGCGGCGGACCTGCGTGCGGGGGAGACGTTGCTGGTGAGCGGGGCGACCGGCAATTTCGGGGGTTCGGCGGTAGCGGTGGGGCTGGCGATGGGGGCGAGCCGGGTGGTGGCTCCCGGGCGCAACCGCGCGGCTCTGAACCGGTTGCGGGACCTGTTCGGTGAGCGGGTTCGCCCGGTCGAGTTGACCGGTGACGAGGAGGTGGATCGGCAGGCGATGCAGGCGGCGGGCGGGGGACCGGTGGATGTCGTGCTCGATATTCTGCCGCCCGCGGCGGATTCGCGGGTGGTGCGGACCGCGGCCATGACGGTGCGGGAGTTCGGGCGCGTCGTGCTCATGGGCGGGGTGGGGATGCTGGGCGGTGCCGATCTGGCGCTGCCGTATCCGTGGCTGATGCGCAACAGTGTCACGGTGCGCGGGCAGTGGATGTGCCCGCGCAGCGCGGTCGGCGGGCTGATCGAGCTGGTGCGGTGCGGGCTGCTGGATCTGTCGGGTGAGACGGTCACGGCCTTCGGGCTGGCGGAGATCGCGGCGGCGGTCGAGCATGCCGCGGCCCATCCCGGGGCGTTCGATCGCACGGTGGTGTTGCCGCAGCGGCGGTCACCACTGCCGGAGTAGGTAATACGCGGGTATTATGGTGGCTGCGTGGAGTACGCATGGTGGATCGGAATCCACTCGTTCCTGGATCGTGCCGAGGTGGCGCCCTGGGAGGTGATGGAGGTGCTGTATTCGTCGCGGCGCTGGCCGCGCCCGGCCCGCACCCCGGAAGGGCTGCCCGTCACCACGGTATGGGGCCGCACCGATGCGGGTCGTCCGCTGGTGGTGATGCTGCGGATGCGGCCGTCGCCGGAGTCGGCCGGCACCTGGGAGATCGTGATGGCCGCGCAGATGCGCCCGCAGCAGCTCGAGGAATACACCGCATGGGAGGCGAACCGATGACCGACAAGCACATCTTCGAACCGAAGCCCGGCGCCGACCCGCAGGCGGTCGTGGACGCCCTGGTCTTCGACGACACCGCCGCCGCACCCGCGCTGCCGCCGACCGGCGAGGAGATCGAACGCGGCATGGTCACCACCTCCCTGAAACTGCCGAAGGATCTGCGCGACCGGATCCGGGAGGCGGCCGCCGAACACTGCATCACCCCCTCGATGCTGATTCGCCAATACATCGAGATGGGCTTGCTCGCCGAACAACCCGGCCGGATGATCCCGCTCTCGGATGCGATCCGGGTGCTGAGCAGTCTGCGTCCCTCGGCCTGAGACGCGGGCGGTGCCCGTCAGTGTCCGAGGGCGTCGAATTCGGTGGCGGCCCACAGGTCGTAGCCGTGACCGCCGGGCTCGGGCGTGCCGGGCACGATGCGGTGGGTGCGGGTGCCGTCGGGGCGGCGTTCGGCACGCAGGAACAGATCGCCCGGGTGCGCGTCGGCGTGGCGGGTGCGGGCGTAGTCGTGAAGGTGGGTGACGAACACGACCTTCACCCCGGCCTCGGTGAGCGCGCGCAACAGCGGCCCGGCGATACGGCCGGCGTCGCGTTCGCCGGTGGAGGCGAACGCCTCGTTGCACAGCAGCATCCCGTGCGGCCCGATCCGGTCGACCACGGCGTTCATCCGGACCAGTTCGTCGGCGAGTTTGCCGTAGGACAGGGTGTGGTCCTCGTCGCGGGCGAAGTGGGTGAACACCCCGTCGCGGACGTCGGCGGCGAATTCCTCGGCGAGGACGAGCATTCCGGCCTGCATCATCAGTTGCGCGGCGCCGAGGCTGCGCAGGAACGTGGATTTGCCGCCGTTGTTGGCGCCGGTGACGATCAGCAGCGATCGTCCGTCGGCAGCGAGGTCGCTACCCGTGACGGTCGCGGGGGCAGCGCCCAGGGCCAAGGTGATGTCGCGCAGCCCTCGGCAGCGCAGCCGGGGCGTGCCGGGTGGGTGGGGATGTGGCAGGCAGTAGGGAATCGCGGTGCGGTCGAGGCGGTCTCGCAGGATCAGGCAGCCGAGGTAGAAGGCGGTTTCGTCGCGTAAGCGCAGGAAGAAGCCGTGCAACTCGTCGGCGGCTGCGGCGACCACGTCCGCGAGTTCGGCCAGCGCGTGATCCTTCAGCTGCATCACCGGATCGGAGGTGAGGTCACCGTCGGCGATCGCGTCGAAAACGCTTGCGCCGCGCGATAATCCGAATCGTGTCCGGCGCGGCGGCGGTGGCCGGTGGACCACGACGTCGGTGATCTTGTTGCCGGCGCCCAGGCCTGCTTCGAACTCGACTCCGTGGTCGAAGCGCAGCACGCTCAGTTCGTCGCGAACCGCTTGCAGGTAGGTGTCGTCGAACTGTTTCGTGGTGGCGATCAGGTCGGTCCAGCCCGCGGCGGTGACGCGGTCGCCGTCGCGTTCGAGCAGGATGCGCAGTCGGCGCAGCAATTCGAGCTGTTCGGTGAACGGTGGCAGCGCGAGCACCAGTGTGCCGTTGGCTCGCCGCCCGGCGGTGGATGTCCAGCGCCGCACCGCGGTCGCGCTGGTGGCGATGTCGTGGACGGCGCGCACGAGGTGCGGATTCGCGCAGCAGTCGGTGAGCACGGCGTGGCGGTGGGAGATCACCGCCGGATCGGCCGGGGCGGTGGCGATCACGGCCCGCACCGCGTCGGCGGCCGCCGGGTCGCTGTCGGCGATCGTGTCGAACAGTGCGGACAGGCCCAGATCCTCGACGGCGGTGTCGCCGAGCGCGGTGGGCGCGGGTGTGGTGTCGCCGGGGTAGAGCAGCCGGACCCTCATCGCGCCAGCCTCGTAGCCACCGCGTCGTAGCCGAGTCCGAAGCGGTCGGCGAGTTCGGTGGCGTAGGCGTGGCCGTCGGCGGGGCGGCGCACGATGCGGTAGCTGCGGTGTGCGCGGTCGTCCGGGTCGGTCAGTGCCACCATCGACACCACCTCGGGTCCGGCCTCGGCGAGGTCGTCGAAGAAGCTCACCCACACCCCCCACGCGCCGCGTCGCACGATGTGGGCCAGGACCTCGCCGGCGATGCGCACACCGTCGTGGGTGGTGGTCGTGGAGAAACTCTCGTTGAGCACGATCAGGGTGTCCGCGCTCGCGGTGCGCAGAATCTCGCGCATCGACCGCAGGTCCGCCAGCAGCCTTCCGTCCGGGTCGCCGGCATGTTCGGCGCGTTCGAAGTGGGTGTGGATGCGATCGGGCAACGGCAGCCGCGCCGTCTGCGCGGGCACCGGGGCGCCGAGCGCGGCGAAGTACACCAGTTGCCCGATCGTGCGCGCGAAGGTCGTTTTGCCGCCCTGGTTGGGGCCGGTGACCACCGCCAGCCGTTGCGGGCCTTCGAGCCGGAAGTCGTTGCACACCACAGGGTTCGGCGAGCGCATAGCGAGTGCGAGGTCGTAGGCGCGGTCGGCGTGGATCGGTTCGCCCGGTGTGGCGATCTCGGGCAGGCACACACTGCGCCCGGTTCCGGCGGCGCGGTGGGCGAAGCGGCGGTAGCGCAGATAGAACTGCATGCCTCGGTCGAAGTCGGCCACCTCGGGGGCGATGACATCACGATGGCGGGTGGCGAATTCGGCCAGTCGCGCGAACGGCGCCGGATACCGGGCGGCGACCCGGTCGAGGATCTGCTCCTCGGTCTGGTTCATATCCGGCCACTCCGGTCGCGGGCGCGGGTCGTGGCGGTGGGGTGCGCCGAAGCGGGCGAGCAGCTGTGTCACGGCGGCGGTGTAGTCGAGGGCGGGGCGGGCGGCGCTCACCTCGAGGGTGCGGTCGACGATCCGCAGCCCGTACCGCACCTGGGCCAGCGCAGCCTGTGTGGCGTCGATGTCGTCGGCCAGTGCGCGCAGATCCGTACTCGCGCAATAGGTGTCGAGGTAGGTGCGCCACCGCAGCAGGGCCCGCGATCGCAGGGGCAGTCGTGCGGTCGTGGTATGCAGCGCGGTCACCGCCGTCACGTAGTCGGCGGCGGCGTCGAGGTGCAGGCGGTGGCGCTGATGGGGGTGAAACAGCTCGCCCGCGACGCGCAGCCGGCGCCGCACCCGCCACATAGCGATCACGAAATCTTCCGCGGCGGAGTGGGTTTCGCTGTCGTCGAGGTCGGTGAACACTTCCTGGCGGAATCGGACGGTGTCGGGATCACGGACCGGGCGGTGCAGCAGGGCGGTGAGATCGTGGTCATCGGTCTCGCCGACGATGGCGGTGATCAGCGGTGCGATCTCCAGATCGGTCAGCGCGTCCTCGCCGACCTCGACGGAGGCCACGTGCTCGGCCGGCACCGGCCACAACACGCTGACGGTCTGCATTCCCCACCCACTTCCCACGCCGGCCGGATCGGATGAACGACCCGGTAGGGGGCTTTTCGGTCAGGCTAGCCACATCACTTACCGGCCGTCAAGTAATCGCTATCGCCTGGGCGAAGCCGATGTGAAGTTGTGCAGCCAACTACACAGTTAGCTTAGTAAATGGTACGGTGGAGTCATGTCCGGAAAGCCTGCGCCCACAGCCGCCGCGGTGGCGAGCGATCTGCGTGTCGCCGTCAGCCGGCTGCTGCGGCAGTTGCGTGCTCAGGCCGAGGGCAGCGACCTCACCAAATCCCAGAGCTCGGTCCTCATCCGCCTCGAACAGGGCGGGCCCGCCACGGCCACCCAACTGGCTCACGCGGCGGGAATGCGCCCGCAATCGATGGCGAAAATCGTTCGTGCGCTGGAAGACGCGGGTCTCATCGCGGGCACACCCGATCCGGCCGACGGCCGCAAAACCGTCCTGGACTTGACCGACGCCGCCCGCGACGAATTCCGCACCGGCCGCCGCGCGAAAGAGGACTGGCTCACCCGCGTCATCGAGGCCGAATTCACCGACGCCGAAATCCGGCAACTCGCCGCCGCGATCGACCTGCTCGACCGCATCGGCCGCGCCGGCTGACGAGCGCCCACAACCGAAATCCGCGACCCGGCCACCGGGCCCGCGCGTCCCCGCGCGCGCCGCACCCGGTGCTCCGAAACTCGCACGCCAGCAAAGGAATTCGTCATGCCCGTCACCACCTTGGACCCGGCCACCGCCCTCATCGTGATCGATTTGCAGCAGGGCATCGTCGGGCGGCCGCTGGCACATCCGGTGGAACCGGTGATCGCGCGCGCGGCCACGCTCGCCCAAGCCTTCCGCGACCGTGACCTGCCGGTTGTGCTGGTCAACGTCGCCGGTACCCCGCCGGGGCGCACCGACGCCGGCGCCACCACCATGACCGATCTGCCGCCGGACTGGACGGCCCTCATCCCGCAGATGCGGCCGCATCCGGGCGATATCCAGGTGACCAAGCACGCCCGCAGCGCCTTCGCCGGTACCGGGCTGGCCGACCGGTTGCGCGCCGACGGAGTCACCCAGGTGGTGGTCGTGGGCATCGCCACCGGCGCCGGTGTCGAATCGACCGCCCGCGACGCCCACGAACAGGGGTTCCACGTCACACTGCCCGTCGACGCGATGACCGATCCCGACGGCGAACGCCACGACCACAGCATCACCCACATCTTCGGCCGCATCGCCGAAACCGGCACCACCGACGACGTGCTACAGACATTGGCGGCCCGCTCGTGACAGCCGCCCCCGCCGATACCGCGCCCGTCCGCAGCGACCCGTTCACCGCCCGCTTCGTGGGGCCGCTGCTGCTGGGCTCGACCCTCAACCCGATCAACACCTCCACTATCGCCACCGCTCTCGTGGGCATCGGCGTCGACTTCCACCGGGGCCCCGGCACCACCGCCGTGCTCATCTCGGTGCTGTATCTGTGCAGCGCCGTCGCCCAGCCCACCATGGGTAAACTCGCTACCCTGTTCGGGCCGCGGCGCGTATTCACCAGCGGGCTGATCATTCTGATCGCGGCCGGTGTGATCGGCGCCTCCGCACCGGCTTTCGGATTCCTGGTGGTGTCGCGGGCGCTCATCGGGATCGGCACCTCGGCGGCGTTTCCCACCGCGATGGCGCTGGTGCGGCGGCGCGCCGACGACGCCGGGACGGGGGTGCCGGCGCGGGTGCTGGGTAATTTCTCGATCGCCGCGCAGGTGACCTCCGTGGTGGGGCTGCCGCTGGGTGGACTGCTGGCGGGGGTTTTCGGTTGGCGCGCGATCTTTTTCGTCAACATCCCGCTCGCGCTGGTCGCGCTGGTAGCGACGCTGACCGGTGTGCCGAAGGATGAACCGCGCCGCCGCGATCAGGGGTCGCTGCCGGCCGCGATCGACATCGTCGGCATCGGCCTGTTCGCCGGTGCGGTGATCGGCATGCTGACGTTCCTGTCGGATCTGCGCTCACCGCTGTGGTGGTTGCTGCCGGTGACGCTGGGGGTGGCCGCCGCGCTGGTGGCGTGGGAGTGGCGGGCCCGCAGCCCGCTCATCGATGTGCGGATGCTGACTCGCAACGGCGGGCTGTTGCGCACCTACCTGCGGCAGGCGGTGGTGTCGCTGGGCACCTACACCGCCCTCTACGGGACCAGCCAGTGGATGGAACAGGCCGCGCACTACAGCGCCTCCCAGGTGGGGTTGATCCTGCTGCCGCTGTCGGCGATCAGCATCGTCATCGCGCGCCTGGTGTCCAATCGCGGCTGGGTGCGGGTGCCGCTGGCCGCCAGCGGTGCGGCGTTGATCGCGACCGGGCTGGTGATGGTCGTGATCACGCACGACTCGCCGGTGATCATGCTGATCGCGATGTCGCTGCTGTTCGGAGTGGCCAGCGGCGCCAGCGGGTTCGCCAACCAGGCCGCGCTGTACGTGCAGGCGCCGGCCCGGCAGGTCGCGGTGGCGTCGGGGCTGTATCGCACCTTCGCCTATATGGGGGCGATCTTCTCCTCCAGCCTGATCGCGCTGACCTTCGGTTCGGCCACCACCGACGCCGGATTGCATGCCATCGCGTGGGTGATCGCCGGTCTCGGTGTCGCCGTCGCGCTGATGACGTTGCTGGACACCACGATTCCGGTCCGCACCGGCCGGGGGGGCGGCGCGGTGACTCAACTGTAGGTGGCGGTCAGTTCGATGACGCGCTGCCGCGGCCACGGGCATCGGATCTCGCCCTGGGTGGCGGCGAAGAACAGTTCGAACTGCACCTGCCAGGCGGCCAGCAATGCGGCGCGGTGCGCGGCGAGGCGGTGGGGCAGGGTGTGGGTGAAGTCGACGCGGGTGCCCAGTCGCGGATCGGCGACGATCTTCCACCGCGCCCGTCCCGCCGGCTGCCCGTCCACCGACACCTCGTATTCCAGCAGCCGCGGCGGATCGCATGCGGTGAGCGGTCCGGGTTCGATCTGCGGGTTGGTCGCGCGGGCGGGTGGCATCGCACCGACGCGCGGCGACTGGTCCTCGACCAGGATCGCCCAGATCGTGTCCGCGGGCCGCCACACCAGATCACGCGAAAACCGCAGCACCACATCGGATTCGGGGTCCGCGCCCGGTTCGGCGCTGCCGCGGGCCAGCCCGAACTTGTCGATATAGGCTTCGGCTCGCGCCAGCCATCCGGTGGCCGGGTCCTCGCGCACCTCGGTCTCGTCGAGTGCGGCGGTCAGGCTCGTCAGGCAGCCGTCCCATCCGGCGGCGGTGCGGGCGGCGCCCAGGCGGCCGGTCGGGCCGTCGCCGAGGGCGTGGGTGAACACCATCCGGCAGCCGTCGCCGTCGGCGATCAGTTCGAATCGCAGTACGTCGCGGTTCCAGCGGAACATGAACACCTTCGGCGGATCGACCTCGAGGACTTCTCCGTCCCAGCTGTCGTCGACGGGCGCTTCGTCGTCGAAGACGAACCGCATCGGCGCGCCGGGGCGCAGTTCGGTCTGCACGGCGGCGGGAAACCACGCCGTCATCTGCTGCGGATCGCTGATGGCCCGCCACACGCGTTCGCGGGGGTGGGCGAAGCGGCGCTCGAATCGCAACGTCGGGGTGCCGTCGATCGTGGTCAGTTCGGCGGACGGGTCACTCATCGTCATCACTCCTCGCGGTCTCGGCATCGGTGGGTGGGGTGCTGTCGTCGGCGGCGGCCAGGACGTCGAGGTGGCGGGCCAGCGCGTCGAGGCTGGTGTCCCACAGCTGCCGGTAGGGGGCCAGCCACAGGTCGATCTCGGTGAGCGGCTGCGGTCGCAGCCGATACCAGCGGCGTTGGGCGTCGTGGCGGACCTCGACCAGTCCGGCGCCGCGCAGGATCTTCAGATGTTTCGACACCGTCGGCTGCGCGAGCCGCAGCTCCGTGACCAGTTCGCCGACCAGGTGTTCGCGCCGGCGCAGCAGGTCCAGGATTTCGCGGCGCCGCGGTTCGGCCAGCGCCTCGAACGTAGATGCCATATCGGCAATATAGCCGAACTAGAATATAATGGGGAGGGTTCGGGCAGTCACATGCGCAGCGGCAGGCCGGCGCGGATGCGCTCCATGCGGTCCTCGTGCACGACGTGCGCGCGGTCGAGAAGCGTGGTCAGGTCGTCGGCGCGGAAGCGGTGCACATATTTGTCCGGCAGTCCGGCCATGGCCCGTTCCGAGTCCAGCATGCGCGCGTAGGTGCGTTCGCGCACGGCCTGGTCGGCCTCGTAGCCCAGATCGAGGTAGCGGGTGGCGTAGCGGCGGGCTCCGGCGACGGCGGTCTGCGCGCGCCCGGCCGGGCTCCACAGCGAAACCACCACTGTCACAACGAGAATCGCGACGATCACGACCAGCGACCACCCGGTGGGGATCTCGGCCACCGGCACCGGGTCGCCGTCGTTGACGAACGGCACGCTGTTGTGATGCAGGGCGTGCAGGATCAGCTTCACACCGATGAAGCCGAGCACGGCGGCCAGCCCGAAACCGAGGTAGATCAGCCGGTCCAGCAGTCCCTCGAGCAGGAAGAACAGCTGCCGCAAACCCAGCAGCGAGAACGCCGTGGCGGTGAACACCAGGAACACGTTCTGGGTCAGGCCGAAGATCGCGGGAATCGAGTCGAGGGCGAACAGCACGTCGGTGCCGCCGATCGCGATCATCGCCGACATCATCGGGGTCAACCGGCGCCGCCCGTCCACGATCGTGGTCATCGCGTCACCGTCGTAGAAGTCGGTGGTGCGCAACAGTTTCCGGGTCGCCCGCACTACGAACCCGTCACCGGAGTGGGTGTCCTCGCTCTCGGGGCGCAGCATATTGCCCGCGGTCACCAGCAGCACCCCGCCGAACAGGTAGAACACCCACGCGAAACGGTTGATCAGCGTCGCCCCGAGGAAGATGAACCCGGTGCGCGCCACCAGCGAGATCACGATCCCCACCAGCAGCACCTTCTGCTGGGCGGCCGCGGGCACCCGGAAGGCGGTGAAGATCACCAGGAAGACGAACAGGTTGTCCACCGACAACGCCTTCTCGGTGATGTAGCCGGCGAAGTATTCGACCCCCATCTCCGATCCGCCCAGCCCCCACACCACGAACCCGAACGCCACGGCGATACCGATGTAGGCCGCCGACCATGCCGCCGACTCACGCAGTGTCGGGGAATGCGCACCGCGCACGTGGAAGACGAAGTCGAACGCCAGCAGCACGACGATCAGCGCCAGCGCACCGGCCCATGCCAGCAGCGGAACGGTCACGGCGGCCTCCTGTGCCCGAGGGGTCTCGGGTGACTGTAGCGTCCGCGCTCACGCAGCCGCGGCGATCGCCATGCTCGCCCGGACGCCCGGATGCCCCGCGCACCGGCGGTGGTGCGCGGGGCATCCGGGCGATACGGGATCAGGCCAGGTCGAACCGGTCGGCGTTCATCACCTTGTCCCAGGCGGCGATGAAATCGTCGACGAACTTGGCCTTGGCGTCGTCGGCGGCATACACCTCGGCCAGCGCCCGCAGTTGCGAGTTCGAGCCGAACACCAGATCGACGCGGCTGCCGGTCCAGCGCTGTTCGCCGGTGGCGCGGTCCGTGCCGATGTAGGTGCCGTCGTCGGCGGGCGACGGCTTCCACTCGGTGCTCATGTCGAGCAGGTTGACGAAGAAGTCGTTGCTCAGCACACCGGGATTGTCGGTGAGCACACCCAGCGGCGACTGTTTGTGGTTGGCGCCGAGCACGCGCAGACCGCCCACGAGCACGGTCATCTCCGGCGCGGTCAGCCGCAGCAGGTTCGCCTTGTCGACCAGCAGATACTCCGCCGGCAGACGGGTGCCCTTGCCGAGGTAGTTGCGGAAACCGTCGGCCTTGGGCTCGAGGGCGGAGAACGACTCCACGTCGGTCTGCTCCTGAGTGGCGTCGCTGCGGCCCGGGGTGAACGGGACGGTCGCCCCGAAACCGGCGTCGCGGGCGGCCTTCTCGATCGCCGCGACACCGCCGAGCACCACCACATCGGCGAACGAGACGCGCACGCTGCCCGACTGTTCGGTGTTGAACGCCTCCTGGATCGCTTCCAGGGTGCGGATCACCTGGGCCAGCTCGTCGGGATCGTTGACCTCCCAGCCGTTCTGCGGTTGCAGCCGCAACCGGCCGCCGTTGGCGCCGCCGCGTTTGTCGCTGCCGCGGAACGAGGACGCCGCCGCCCACGCCGTGGACACCAGCTGCGGCACCGTCAGGCCCGAATCCAGGATGCGCGCCTTGAGGGTGGTGATCTCGGCGTCACCGATCAGGTCGTGATCGACGGCCGGGATCGGGTCCTGCCACAGCAGGGTCTCCTCGGGCACCAGCGGACCCAGATACCGGGATTTGGGTCCCATATCGCGGTGGATCAGCTTGTACCAGGCCTTGGCGAACTCCTGCGCCAGTTCCTCGGGATGGTCGAGCCAGCGCCGCGTGATCGGCCCGTAGATGGGGTCCAGGCGCAGCGACAGGTCGGTGGTCAGCATCGCGGGGGCCTGGGTCTTGGACGGGTCGTGGGCGTCGGGCACCGTGCCCGCGCCGGCGCCGTCCTTGGGCACCCACTGCCACGCCCCGGCGGGGCTCTTGGTCTGCTCCCATTCGTAGCCGTAGAGGGTTTCGAGGAAGCTGTTGTCCCACTGGGTCGGGGTCGGGGTCCACGTCACCTCGATACCGCTGGTGATCGCGTCCTTGCCGACACCGGTGCCGAACGAGCTCTTCCAGCCCAGGCCCAGCTGCTCGAGCGGCGCGGCTTCGGGTTCGGGGCCGACGTTGTCGGCGGGTCCCGCGCCGTGGGTCTTGCCGAAGGTGTGCCCGCCGACGATCAGCGCCGCGGTCTCCACATCGTTCATCGCCATCCGGTGGAACGTCTCGCGGATGTCGATCGCGGCGGCCAGCGGATCCGGATTGCCGTTGGGCCCTTCGGGATTGACGTAGATCAGGCCCATCTGCACGGCCGCGAGCGGGTTCTCCAGATCGCGCTGACCGGAGTAGCGGTCATCGCCGAGCCATTCCAGCTCCGGACCCCAGTACACCTCCTCGGGCTCCCATTCGTCGACGCGGCCGCCGCCGAAGCCGAAGGTCTGGAAACCCATGTGCTCGAGGGCGACGTTGCCGGTGTAGACGATGAGGTCGGCCCATGACAGTTTGCGGCCGTACTTCTGTTTCACCGGCCACAGCAGCCGCCGCGCCTTGTCCAGGCTGGCGTTGTCGGGCCAGCTGTTGAGCGGGGCGAAGCGCTGCATACCGGATCCGGCGCCGCCGCGGCCGTCCTCGATGCGGTAGGTGCCGGCCGCATGCCAGGCCATGCGGATGAACAGGGGACCGTAGTGACCGAAGTCGGCCGGCCACCAGTCCTGCGAGGTCGTCATCACCTCGATGATGTCGGCCTTGACCGCCGCCAGATCCAGGGTGGCGAATTCGGCGGCATAGTCGTAGTCCGCGCCGAACGGGTGAATTTCGGCCGGATTGTGTTGCAGCACTTTGAGGTTGAGTTGTTCCGGCCACCAGTCGCGGTTACCGCCACCTTCGACCGGTCGCTTCATGCGGCCGACGACGGGGCATCCGCTCTCGGGCGGTTCGGTGTTGGCCTCGGCGATAGGTGGATGTTCCTCAGGCACGGTATTTCCTTTCCGAGAGAGTGAAACGGGCTGTGATCACGGGTTCGATCGAGACGTCGGCAGGGAACAGGAGGGGCACAGCCCCCAGTAGATGACCTCGGCCTCGTGGAGGACGAAGCCGTTGTCGTCGGCGGCGGTCAGGCACGGTGCGTCGCCGACCGCGCAGTCGACGTCGGCGATGACGCCGCAGGAGCGGCACACCAGATGGTGGTGGTTGTCGCCGACGCGGGTCTCGTAGCGCGCGACCGATCCCATCGGCTGGATCCGGCGCAGCAGACCGGCCTCGGTCAGCGCCCGCAGCACGTCGTAGACGGCCTGATGGGAGACCGTGCCGAGGGTGCCGCGGACCAGGCCGAGGATGGTGTCGGTGTCGGAGTGCGGGTGGTCGGCCACAGCGGTCAGCACCGCGATCCGCGGGGCTGTCACCCGCAGCGCGGCCCGGCGCAGCATGCGCTCGAAATCCGCCGTAGTGGACACGGTCCGAAGTATGACTCATTCAAGTAACCGGTAGGTGCGGATTTGAGAACCCAGTTTCCGGACCTCTGCCCTCCGGCGCGGAACCGGCGGGTCGCACCCGCGGTATCGCGCGCTCGGCGGCCGCGAGCGGGCCCCGGGCGGACCGGGTACCTCGCTGCGTTACAGGTCCCGCGCCGCCGAAATCTGTGATTGTTGTGATTTCTGTGGTTTCTGATGCCGGTGACCACACCGAAATTCGAGCCTCGTCGGGGCTCGATTTCATAACGACCGTCACGGAAACCGCGGGCCGCGACCCGGAGCGTCCCGTTCTTCCCGCGTCCGACCGGGTGAAAGTCCGGCTATCCGGTACCGGGGAAACTTCGCAGTTATCAAAAAATTACTTTTTATCCGGGCGTGTCCCGCCACCGAATCTACCTACGACACACTGCCGTGAGGCTTCACGTGCCAGAAGGTGATCCGGTGAACGCGATGAATACCAACGATGTGGGTAACCCGCCCGCTCCGCCGGGCCCGCTCACGGGCCACGCCGTCCCGCATGAGGTATGCGGCCGGCACGGCGGCGGTGACGGCTCCGAACCCCGGGGTGGCGTCGAATCCGCGGACCGGCGATCACGCGATCACCGGCTCCGCCGCAAACGCAGGCACTGACCTGGCCCGACGGTCCACGGGGGCGGTCGGCGCGGCGTGTCGGGGCGCCGTGACGACCGCCTTCGCGCCCGGACGAACATCCGCCCACAGCACCGCGCGGGCGTTGTTCGTCGCGCCTGAATAAATTCCGGGCGCATATTTCGACCTGCTTCACGCATTACGGCGAACGTCGTTTCGGAGAACGGTCCGGCGTCTTATCACTGCGTCGAAGTAAAGAGATCCGATGGAGGACCGGTGACCCAATTCAAAAGCAACTTCGGCGGCGATCGACAGACCCCGAAGTCACCGCGGATCGGGGCAGCGCCACTCGGCGGTCACCAGGCATCCGGTACCGGAACACACGCACACGGCTCGGGACACGTATTCCCGCGCCCGGCCCCGGACGGGGTATTCAAGCTGACCGCGGCGCAGCGCGGAATATGGTTCGCCCAGCACCTTGCGGGGGAGTCGCCGATTTCGGTGGCGCAATACGTCGAAATCGTCGGCGAATTGGATATCGACCTGCTCGTCGAAGCCTGCCGCGCCGCGAGCATCGAATTCGGATCCGGGCATCTGCACATCATCGAGGTCGACGGCGAACCCTGCCAGTACGTCGACCACTTCCGCGGCGCCCCGATCTCGGTGGTGGATCTGCGCCGCCACGCCGACCCGGTGGCCACCGCCCACCGGCTGATGACCGAGGACTACGCGGCACCCCTTGATCTGCTGCACGACCACCTCATGGTCTGTGTCATCTACCAGGTCGGCGACAACCACTACCTGTGGTATCAGCGCGCCCACCACATCGCCCTCGACGGCTTCGCCGCGGTGACCATGCTGCAGCGCATCACCGAGCTGTACAACGCGTGGTTGCGCGGTGAGGAGCCCGGCGCGGCCGCGGCGAAGGATCTGGCCGACATCACCGAACAGGACCTGGCGTACCGCGGGTCGACGCGCTTCGACAACGACCGCAACTACTGGACCGAACATCTGGCCGACGCCCCGCCGGTGGTCAGCCTCGCCGGTCGCGCCGCCGAACCGACCATCCATCCGGCGCTGGTCAGCGAAGCGCTCTCACCCGAGACCGCAGCACTGCTGGATGGCGTGGTCGCCGAGCGCAGCACGAGCGTGACACCGATCGTGGTCGCCGCCTTCGCCGCCTACCTGGCGCGGATGACCGGCAGCACGGAGGTGCTGCTGAGCCTGCCGGTGTCGGGCCGGCATTCGGCGATGCTGCGCCGATCCGGCGGCATGGTCGCCAATGTGGTGCCGCTGCGTGTGCGGGTCGGCTCCCGCAGCGTCGGCGAACTGATCGACGCCGTGCAGGGCGAGCTGACCAGCGCGCTGCGCCGCCAGCGCTACCGGCAGGAGGACATCTTCCGCGATATGGGCATCGCCCGCGACGAGACCGCCTCCTTCGGTCCCGCCGTGAACCTGATGATGATCGACAACGACGTCGTCCTCGGCGACACCACCGGTCACTTGCATGTGCTCACTTCCGGGCCCACCGCCGATCTGTTCGTCAACATCTATCCCGGCGCCGGCCGCGACAGCACCCACATCGATTTCCAGGGCAACCCGAACATCTACCGCCCCGACGAACTCGCCGGCCACCACGGCCGTTTCCTGATGTTCCTGCACGAATTCCTCTCCCGCGGAACCGATCACCGCATCGACCGGCTGCCGCTGCTCGCGCGGGCCGAACAGCAGCGGCTGCTGCCCGTGCACGGCGACGACGCGGTCGCGCCCCGGCTGCTGCCCGACATCCTCGCCGACAGCGCCTGCCGCCACCCCGCCTTCGACGCGATCGCCACACCCGAGACCACACTGACCTACGGTGAGCTCGACACCCGATCCTCCCAGCTGGCCCGGCAACTGATCACGCATGGCTGCGGACCTGGCACCACCGTCGCGATCATGCTGCGCCGCTCGATCGACTCGATCGTCGCCGCCTGGGCCGTCGCCAAATCCGGCGCCGCCATCGTGCAGGTGGACCCCGAATATCCGGCCAAACGCATCGAGCACATGATCGCCGACAGCGGCGCCGGTGTCGGCATCACCGTCGGCGCCTACCACGGCCGGCTGCCGCGCACGGTGACCCCGGTGGTGCTCGACGATCGCGGCACCGCCGCCGCCTGCCACAACACCACCGGCGCCCCGATCGGCGACAGCGAACGCCTGCGCCCGCTGCGCTCCGACGACCTCGCCTACATCACCTACACCTCCGGATCCACCGGCATCCCGAAAGGGGTGCAGGTCACCCACGCGGGGTTGGCGAACCTCATCGCCGACCGCAGCGACGTGTGCCGTGTGGACGCGACCGCGCGGGTGTCGTATGCGCTGTCACCCAGTTTCGACGCCTCGCTGGAACAGTTCCTGGTGTGCTTCGCCAACGGCGCGACCCTGCTGGTCGTCCCGCCCGAGGTGATCGGCGGCGACGAACTGACCGAACTGCTCGCCGCCCAGCACGTCACCCACCTCACCCTCACCCCGGCGATGCTGGCGACCGTGGATCCGCGGCAGCTGAGCGAACTGCGGGTGGTGGTGGTCGGCGGTGACGCGTGCCCGCCGCACGTGATCGAACGATGGACCCACACCGCGGTGATGTTCAACGAGTACGGGCCCACCGAAACCACCGTCACCGCCGCCAGCGCCGCCATCACACCAGGCGCCGATCTGACCGTCGGCGGCCCCATCCGCGGAATGTCGGCGATGGTGCTCGACCGCTACCTGCAGGCAGTTCCGGCCGGCACCGCGGGCGAGCTGTATCTGGCCGGGCCCGGGCTGGCGCGCGGCTACAGCCACCGGTTCGCCGAAACCGCGGCCCGTTTCGTCGCCGACCCCCACGGCGGGCCCGGAGCCCGCATGTACCGCACCGGCGATATGGCGCGCTGGGTGGGCGACGGACCCGTACCCGAGCTGGAGTTGCTGGGGCGCACCGACTTTCAGGTCAAGATCCGCGGCTACCGCATCGAGCCCGGCGAAATCGACGCCGCGCTCGCCGCCCACGCCGACGTCGACATCTCCGTCACCGTGCCGGTGCGCAACAACGCCGACGCCACCGTGCTGGCCTCCTATGTGGTGCCGGTGCGCGGCCGCCGCATCGACCCGCTGGAACTGCAACGCTTCGCCCGCGACACGCTGCCGCCGCATCTGGTGCCCGCGGTGATCATGGCGTTGGACACGCTCCCGATGAACGCGTTCGGCAAACTGGACCGCGCCGCCCTGCCCGCACCCGCCTTCGGCGCCGCACCGGCCGGCCGGGCGCCGTCCGGCCCGCGCGAACAGCGCGTGGCGGATCTGTTCGCCGAAATCCTGGACGTGGCCGGCGTCGGCGCCGACGACAGCTTCTTCGCCCTCGGCGGCGACAGCATCCTGTCCATCCAGCTGGTGGCGCGGGCCAAGGCAGAGGGGCTGAGCTTCTCCACCCAGGACGTGTTCGAACACAAGACGGTGGCCGGTCTGGCCGCGGTCGCCACCGACGCCGGCGGCGGCCCGCAACTGGCCGAACTGCCCGGCGGCGCGGTCGGACCCATGCCGCTGACCCCGATCATGTACGCGATGCTCGACCGCGGCCGATTCGACCGATTCGCGCAGGCCACCCTCATCGAACTGCCCGAACACGTCGACGACGCCGACCTGGTGGCGGCGCTGGCGGCGGTGCTGGAGCGCCACGACATGCTGCGCGCGGTCCTGCGCGGCGCCGGCTCGGGCGACCCGTCGGTCGAGGTCGCCGCACCCGGCACGGTCGCCGCCGCCGCACTGTTCGAGTCGGTGCGGTTGCCGCGCCGCGACGCCACCGAGATCGACGCCCGGTTGCAGGCGGCCGCCGACCGGCTCGATCCCGCCCACGGTGTGCTGGTGCACCTGGTGCGGATGAGCGACGACACCACCGGCCCCGACCTGATGTGGGTGGTGATCCACCACCTCGCGGTCGACGCGGTGTCGTGGCGGATCCTGCTCGCCGATCTGGCCGGCGCGTGGCAGCAGATCAGCGCCGGCACCGAACCCGCCTTCGGTCCTGTCACCACGTCGGTGCGGCGCTGGAGCCACGGACTCACCGAACAGGCCGCGAGCCGCCGCGCCGGTGAACTCGAGTTGTGGAAGAGCGTGCTCGCGCCGGGGGAGACGCTGCTCGGCACGCGACATCTGGACCCGGCACGCGACACCGTGGCCACCGCGGGCCGCGTCGAGGTGCGCGTGCCCGCCGACGTGTCCGAAGCGGTGCTCACCACCGTCCCGGCCCGCTTCCACGGCACACCCAACGATCCGCTGCTGGCGGCGCTGGCGCTGGCGCTGCGACAGTGGCGTCGCCACCGTGGCGCCGACACCGACACCGAACTGATCTCACTGGAAGGGCACGGCCGCGAGGAACACGCTGTGCCCGGCGCCGACCTCAGCTCCACCGTCGGCTGGTTCACCACCCGCTTCCCGGTGCGCCTGGACCTGCGCGGCGTCGACGCCGACGACGCGTTCGCCGGCGGCGCCGCCGCGGGAACGGCGATCGTGCGAGCCAAGGAACAGTTGCGCGCGATCCCCGACAACGGCATCGGCTACGGCATGCTGCGCTGCCTCGACCCCGACGCCGGCGCCGAACTGGCTGCCGTGCCCGAACCGCAGATCGCGTTCAACTACCTCGGCCGCGTCGGCGTGCACGAACAGTCCGGGCCGTGGACACCGACCACCGAATTCACCTCCCTCACCGCGACCGGCGACCCGGCGATGGCGCTGCCGGCCGTCCTGGATGTCAACGCGATCGCCGAACCCGGGCCCGACGGCCTCGAACTCGACGCCACCTGGGAATTCGCCACCGACGTGCTCGACACCGCGGACGTGGAGGAACTGGCCGGACTGTGGGTGCGGGCGCTGCGCGGGCTCGCCACCCATGCCCGCACCGACACCGCCGGCGGATTCACCCCCTCGGACTTCCCGCTCGTGGACCTCACCCAGGACGATATCGACCGCTGGCAGCTGGAATATCCGACCATGACCGACGTGTGGCCGCTGACCGCACTGCAGTCCGGTCTGCTGTTCCACGCCGTCTACGACACCGACCGCGCCGACGGCTACACCGTGCAGGCCACACTCACCCTCGACGGGCAGGTCGACACCGCCCGCATGCGGGTCGCGGCGCAAACCTTGATCGACCGCCACGACAGCCTGCGCACCGCCTTCGTCGAATCCGCCGCCGGGCCCCGCCAGATCGTGATGAGCGGCGTGCGCGCCGACTGGCACGACAGCGACCTCACCGACATCGCCGACGCCGGGGAACGCGCCCGCGAACGCCGCCGCATCACCGGCGCCGCGTCCGCCCCGTTCGACCCCGCCCGCCCGCCGCTGCTGCGTTTCCACCTGATCCGCACCGGCCCGAGCCGATTCGAACTGCTGCTCACCAACCATCACATCGTGCTCGACGGCTGGTCGATGCCGCTGCTGATCCACGAACTGCTCACCCTCTACGCCGCCGACGGCGACCCGGCCACCCTGCCATCGGCCGGCACCTACCGCGACTACCTGCACTGGCTGCACAACCAGGACCGCGACGCCGCGATCACCGCCTGGCGCGACGTGCTCGCCGGCATCGAGAGCCCGACCCTGGTCACCGGGCGCCCCGACCGGACCGTGCCCGCCGACAACGCCGACGTCAGCCGCAACCTGTCCGCCGAGACCACCGCCGCGATCACCGACCTGGCGCGCGCCTACGGTGTCACCGCCAACACCACCGTGCAGGTGGCGTGGGCGCTGCTGCTCACCACCTTGACCGGCCGCGCCGACATCGTGTTCGGCAACACCGTCTCCGACCGCCCACCCCAGCTGCCGGGAGTCGAACGCATGGTGGGGCTGTTCATCAACACCCTGCCCGTGCGGATCCGGCTCGAACCCGCCGAAACCGTCGCCGACCTGCTGACCAGGGTGCAGTCCGAACAGGCCGCCACCCTCGATCACCGGCATCTCGGGCTGGCCGAACTGCAACGCGCCACCGGCTTCGCCGACATGTTCGACACGGTGACCGTCCTCGAGTCCTATCCGCTCGATCGCGAACAACTGACCCACAATCTGCACGACGCCGGGCTGCGCCTCGTCGACATCGACGCCCACGACGCCACCCCGTACCCGCTGAGCCTGCAGGTGACCCCGCCGCGACCCGGCCGCGACAGCGACCCCGACGCGGCCACCGCCGCCACCCACACCGTGATGCTGCGCTTCTCCTGCGACCGGCTCGACACCGACACCGCCCGCACCCTGCTCGACCGCTACGAACAGATCCTCGACCAGATCACCGCCGACCCCACCGCGACCGTCGCCACGATCAGCGCCAGCTCGAATACCGAAGCGGCCGAACCGATTCCGGCGCGCAGCGCACCGGCCGGGCGCACCCTGCGCGACATCCTCGCCGACACCGCCCGCGCGCACCCGGACGCGGTGGCCGTGCGGGCCGGGACCACCACCCTCACCTATCGGGAACTCGCCGCGCGGGCCCACCGGCTCGCGCAGCGGCTGCTCGCCCGCGGCGCACGCCCGGAAACCGTTGTCGCCGTGGTCGTTCCGCGATCGATCGAACTGGCGGTCGCGATCTGGGCGGTCGCCGAAACCGGGGCGGCGTTCCTGCCGCTGGATCCGGGCAACCCCGGCGAACGCATCGCCGAACTGCTCGCCGACTCCGGCACCGCCCTCGGCGTCACGACCAGCGCCCTCGCGCACCGGCTTCCCAGCACCGTCGACTGGGTCCACGCCGACACCGACCTGACCGCCGAACCCGACACCACCACCGTGCACGAGGTGCGGCTCGACCACGCCGCCTACCTGATCTACACCTCCGGATCGACCGGCACCCCCAAAGCCGTGCACCTGACCCACCGCGGCCTCGCCGGACTGGCCGCCGCACACGCCGACGCATTCGGTGTCGACACCACCTCGACCGTCTTGCAGGTCGCCTCACCGGGATTCGACGCCTGCCTGTCGGAACTGCTGCTCGCCCACGGCCACGGCGCCGGCCTCGTGATCGCCCCGCCCGACGTCTACGGCGGCGCCGGACTCGAAGAACTGCTGCACACCCACGGGGTGACCCATGCCATCATCACCCCGTCGGTGCTCGACACGATGGATCCCGCGCACGTGCCGGCACTGACGACCATCGCGGTCGTCGGAGAAGCCACCAGCAGCGACCTCGTCACCCGCTGGGCACCCGGGCGGCGGCTGATGAACCACTACGGTCCCACCGAAACCACCGTGTGGGCCACCGGATCCGACACCCTGACCCCCGGCGAACCCGTCACCATCGGCACCCCGATCCACGGACTGTCGGTCACCGTGCGCGACATGTGGCTGCGGCCCGTCCCCGCCGGCGTGGCCGGCGAACTGTATGTGCGCGGCCCCGCCCTGGCCCGCGGCTACCTCGACCGCCCCGCCACCACCGCCGCCCGCTTCGTCGCCGACCCGGAATCGCCTCGCGGACAACGCCTCTACCGCACCGGCGACAGCGTGCGCTGGCTGCACACCCCGCACGGACCACAACTGGAATACCTCGGCCGCAGCGACCAGCAGGTCAAGATCCACGGGCTGCGCATCGAACCGGGGGAGATCGACGCCCGGCTGGCCCGCCACGACACCGTGGCCGCCGCCGCCACCGTCGACCGCCCCGGACCCGCCGGCGAACCCGTGCTGGTGTCCTACGTCGTCGCCGCACCCGGCGCCGCCCTCGACCCGGCCGCCCTGCACGCCGACCTGGAACGCGAACTGGCCCACTACATGAACCCGGCCGCCATCGTGGAACTGGCCGAGATGCCCCGCACCCCGGTCGGCAAGATCGACCGGAAAGCGTTGCGCGCACTCGACTTCCGGACCGACGAGACCGGGGGCCGGGCACCGGCCACCGCCGACGAACAACTCATGGCGAAACTGTTCGCCGAAGTCCTGCACCGCGACACCGTGTACGCCGACAGCAACTTCTTCACCCTCGGCGGCGACAGCATCGTTTCCATGCGCCTGGTGGCGTTGGCCCGCGAGGCCGGGCTCACCCTCACCCCACGCGACGTCTTCGAAGCCAAAACCGTTGCCGCCCTTGCCGAACTGGTTCGCGGCACCGTCGCCGCCGACCCCTCGCTGTCGCGCGAACCCGCCCACCGCGCCGAAGGCCGCCCCCCGCGCCCCGCGGACTTCCCGCTCGTCGAACTGACCACCGCCGACGTCGAACGACTCGACCACCGCTACCCGGAACTGGCCGACGTGTGGCCGCTGTCGCCGATGCAAGCCGGAATCCGCTTCCACTCCACCTACAATCCCGGCGCCGGCGACAACTACACCGTCCAGACCGCGATCGGCTTCACCGGCACCGTCGACGCCGAACGGCTGCGCCGCGCCGCCCAGGCCCTCGTCGACCGCCACGACATCCTGCGCGCCGCCTTCACCGACACCAGCGCCGGACCCTGCCAGATCGTGCTCGGCCACGCACCCGTCCGCTTCCGGCACATCGACCTCACCGACACCGACCACACCGGCCTCGACCGGGTGGCCGCCGACGACGCCGCCGAAGGGTTCGACCTGTCGGCACCGCCACTGATCCGGTTCACCCTGATCACCGTGCGCCCCGACACCTTCCGGCTGCTCGTCACCAACCACCACGTCATCCTCGACGGCTGGTCCATGCCGCTGCTGATGAGCGAACTACTCACGTACTACGCCACCCCCGCCCACATCGACACCGCCGAACCCGCCCCCAGCTACCGCGACTACCTGAGCTGGCTGCACCGCCAAGACCTCGCCGCCTCCACCGCCGCCTGGGCCCACGAATACGCCGACGTCGAATCACCCACCCGCGTCGCCCGCGCCGACGCCGCCCACCGCGACACCTCGGCCGGCGAAATCGACACCGTGCTGCCCGCGCAGCGCCTCACCGACCTGCGCCGCGTCGCCGCCGACGCGACCGTCACCGTCAACACCGCCGTCGCCGGGGCCTGGGCACTGACCCTGCGCGAACTCACCGGCGACACCGACGTCGTCTTCGGATCCGCCGTCTCCGGCCGGCCCCCCGAACTCCCGCAGGTCGACCGCACACTCGGCATGTTCCTCAACACCATCCCCGTGCGCGTCCCCCTGGACCCCACCCTGACCGTCGAGCAGCTGCTGACCCGCATCCAGCAACACCAGACCCGCATGCTCGACCACCACCACATCGGACTGCCCGACATCCACCGTGCCGCCGGAATGACCGCCCTGTTCGACACCGCCGTCGCCTTCCAGTCCTTCCCCGTCGACCGGCCCGCCCTGCAGCACCTCGTCGACGCCGCCGGCCTGCGCATCGACGACATCACCGGCGTCGACGCCACCCCGTACCCGCTCAGCCTCGTCGTCGCCCCCGAACCCACCGACACCCACACCGACCCCACCGCCGCCCCAGGGCTGCGCATCACCCTGCGCTACCTCGACGACGAATCCGACC